>JAITSR010000187.1 GCA_031287655.1 Clostridiales bacterium | reverse complement strand
GTTCCTGCTCGGCACGGTGCGGGAGGGCGTCAGTCAAGCCGCGGTCGCCGACATGTTCAAGTCTGAGAACGCCTACACAAAAGAGAGCTGCGCCGCGTGTTGGGCCAAGTTTTTTTGCGGCGGCGGCTGCGCCGCGAACGCGTGGCACTACAACCGGGACATCGGGAAGCCGAACGCCTTTTACTGCGCGCTCGTAAAAAAGCGTATCGAGTGCGCGCTCTGGCTCAAATGCACAGCGTTGTAAGCGTTGTAAGCGCCGCGTGAGTGCGTTTTGTTTGACGCGTGTATGAGATCGGTATATAATATTTTTTGTTCCAGAAATATCAAGGAGGAATTTGTATGAAATCCGGTAATGGGATCAAAGCGGCGGTCGTCGTCCTGATCATGGCGGGGATTGTTCTCCTCGGCGTGTTCGGTGTTCCGGCGCTCAACTTGGCGTCGGTCGCGGACGTGCGCACCGGGATTGACATTCAGGGCGGCATCTCCGTGACGCTGGAGCCCGCGGAGGGCGCGAACCCGACGCCCCAGCAGCTCGAGGCGGCCAAGGTCGTGATTGAGCGGAGGCTCGACTCGCAGAATGTCTTTGACCGCAACGTTACAATTGATACGGTAGGCAGACGAATTTACGTCGAGATACCATACAAGTCCCAGTCAAACACGGAGAGCGACCTGCTCGCGTCCGACTACAACGCGCAAAAGACGGTCGTCGACTATATCGGCAGGACCGCGAACCTGACGTTCCGCCCCTATGACGAAACGAATACGGACGCGGACGGCAAAGTCCTGATTTCGGATGAAATCCTCGTCGAGGGCGCGCGCGTCGCCGACGCCGGGACCGCGATCGAAAACGGCGCGGAGGTCGTGACGCTGAAATTTGACGCCGAGGGCGCGCGGCAGTTTGCGGACGCGACGCAACGCTATCTGCAAAAACGGATCGCGATCTACATGGACGAGGACCTTTTGACCGCGCCGACCGTGCAGAGCGCGATCACCTCTGGCGAGGCGATTATCACGGGGGATTTCACGATCGAGGAGGCGAGTATGCTCGCGGCGCAGATTCGCTCGGGCACAATGCCGTTCCGCCTCGTGCCGAGCGAGATGACGCAGATCACGCCGCTGCTCGGCTCCGGCGCGCTCAGTGTGACGATCCGGGCGGGGCTGCTCGCGTTTCTTTTCGTGTTCCTGTTCATGGTGATCTATTACAGGCTCCCGGGCCTGATCGCGATGGCCGCGCTGGCCGGAATGATCGCGGCGACGCTCGTGATTATGGCGGGGGCGCAGATCACGCTGACGCTGCCCGGAATCGCCGGAATCATCCTCTCAATCGGCATGAGCATTGACGCAAACGTGATCATCGCGGAGCGCATCCGTGAGGAAATGTCCGCGGGCCGCACGGTCAAAGCCTCGATCGACGCGGGCTTTAAGAACGCGTTCACCGCGATATTCGATTCGAACGTCACGACGCTGATTTCCGCGGCTGTGCTCTATTTCCTCGGCAGCGGGCCGATCAAAGGTTTTGCGGTCACACTCGCGCTCGGCGTGATCCTGAGCTTCATTTCGGCGGTCACGGTCAGCAGAATTTTCTTAAAAGCCGCCTCCGGCCTAAAACTGGGGCGGTCGCTCGGAATGTACGGTGTGAAGGCCTCACAGGGCGTATAAGTACAAAAGGCGGACGGGATAAAACCGCAGGTTCATAATCATGAGAGAGGGAAAGGGAACATGAAATTTCATCTTGATTTTTATAGCAAACGGTTTGTTTTTATCGGAATATCGGTCGCCCTGCTGCTCGCGGGGCTGGTCGGCGGCCTGATCAACGGCGGCCTGAACTTTGACATCCAGTTTGAGGGCGGCACGCACCTTGAAGTCCCGATGCGGTCCGCGGAGTTCAGCACGGCGGATATTGAGAGTTACGTCAGCGGGACGTTCGGCAAGTCGGTCTCGGCGCTCCAGCAGCAGCTCTATACGCCGGGCGCGGAAACGCAGGCCCCGCATCTCGTGATCAAGGCTTCCAAGAGCGAGACCTTTTCCGACGAGGAAATCAACGAACTTGTCGAATACCTGAACACAGAATACGGGATTGCGGAGGGCCAGAACATCAGCATCCGCACGGTCGAGCCCTACATCGGGGCGGAGATGCTGCAAAAGGGCCTGCTTGCGATCTTTCTGGCGTCGGTGCTGATTCTGCTCTATGTCTGGATCCGGTTCAGCGTGATGTCCGGTCTCTCCGCGGCGCTTTGCGCGACGCTCGCGCTCGTCCACGACGCGCTGATCGTGCTCGCCGTCTACGCGGTTTTTCGCATCCCGATCAACGACTCGTTTATCGCGGCCGTCCTGACGATCGTCGGTTATTCGATCAACGACACGATCGTCGTGTACGACCGCATCCGCGAAAACTCAAAGGGCTCAAAGCGCCTTTCCTATGCCGACCTTGTGAACACGAGCCTGAGCCAGACGCTGACGCGCTCACTGAATACGACGATCACGACGCTGATTTGCGTGGTCACGGTCTTTGTGTTCTCGATCGTCTTTAACATCAGTTCGCTGTATGAGTTCTGCCTGCCGCTGATGATCGGCATGATCGCGGGCGTTTACTCGACGCTGTTTATCGCCTCGCAGTGCTGGGCGATGTGGCAGATCGGCAAGCAGAACCGGCAGCTCGCGGCGCAAAAGACCGCGTAAGATCAGTCTGTTTGATCGGCGGCCGCGTCAGTCAGCGGTTGTAACCAAAGCGCGTACCGGCGAGTGTACGCCAAACGCCGTCGCACAGGGCGAGCGTCTCGTCCGGCAGCGCGCCCGCCACAGCGGCGATGTTCTGCTCGATCTGCGCGAGCCTGCTGACGCCGCTGATGATCGTCGTCACACCGGGCCGCGAGATGCACCAACGCAGCGCTAGCTGCAGGATCGTCAGCCCGTAGGCGGACGCGATCTCGGTCAGCTTTTCGACCGCAGAAAAGTTCTCATCGGACCAATAGCGCTCATAATAGTTCTGGTTATTCGCAAAGCGCGTATTCCCGGCCGGGGCGCCGGGTTTGTGCTTGCCCGCGAGCAGGCCGCCCGCGATCGGGTTGTATACCGCCATGCCGAGTCCGTGCTTTACAAGGAACGGCACAAGTTCCGTCTCGACGCCGCGCGTGATCGCGTTGTACACGTTCTGGGAGATCACGGGCGCGACATAACCTCGTTTGTCACAGACCGCGAGCATGTCGGCGATTTGCCACGCGGCAAAGTTGCTGACGCCGACGTAGCGGATTTTGCCCGCCCGAACGAGCTGACTCATCGCTTCCAAGGATTCTTCGATTTCGGTTTCGTAGTCCGGCGCGTGCATGTAGTAAAGGTCGATATAGTCCGTGTTCAGGCGTAACAGGCTCGCGTCCGCCGCCGCCAGAATGTTGCGTCGGCTCAAACCCCGGTCGAGTGGGTTTTTACCCATCTGGCCGTTGACCTTCGTCGCAAGAAAAATCTCGTCCCGGTGGCTGCCGAGCGCCTTTCCGACGATCCGCTCACTCTCGCCCTGATTGTAGACGTTCGCGGTGTCCCAAAAGTTGACGCCGTGCTCGTAGGCGCAGCCCATGATCGCGAGGCTCTCGGTCACATTCGTCTGGCCGCCGAACATCATCGTCCCCAAACTCAAAGCGGACACTTTCAGACTTGTCCCGGGTAAACAGTGATATTGCATGGATAACCTCCTTAAATGCTAAACTATTTTTTGTATGGCATGATATGCTTTAGCAAAATAAGTGCGACACTTAAACTCTAATTTTGCCGGATCAATTTCACCCAAGAATTTGCTCCCATGGTTTCTTTTGGAATATGATGCCATTTTCAGATCTTCTATTTTATGTTTCTCTGACAAGGTTTTTATATTGCACATCAGCCAATTGCTA
>JAITSR010000181.1 GCA_031287655.1 Clostridiales bacterium | reverse complement strand
GACAGGCCGATCACGCGGGAAGAATTGACGGCGATTCTCTACCGCCGCGCGAATTACGCGGGTGTAGCGCTGCCCGTTTTGCGGGAGTATACGGGTTTCCCCGACGAGGCGGAGATCGCGGACTACGCGAAAGACGCGGTAGAGACGTTCTTTAAGGCCGAAATTATCAACGGCAAAGACAATGGCCTGTTCGATCCGACAGGCCCGGCGACACGCGCCGAGTTTTCGGCCATGCTGCGACGGTTAGATGATATCGACGCGCTATTTGCTTTGGGATAATCGCCGACAGAGCGAAGCGCCCCTCCGACGGAGGGGCGCTTCGCTCTGAATTGAGAATTCTATATTTACTGCAGCAGGGGGTCTGACCTGTTACAGGCCGCCGTCGCCGTCGGGGGTTTGTTTTATCACGCAGGGCGGGTGTATAATATTGCTTGTCAATAAGTGTGTTTATAGAGTGCCGACAGCGGTGTTTTATATTAACGGCGACGCAGTAACTGAGCGTCGTGATACGGAAGGGGAATAAAGACATGCAGGCTTGTGAGGGTTATGTTGAAGATGGGCGCTTTACCCGTTGGGGCAAATGATGCGCGTGAACGGGCGGCGGCGTGCCGTTCTTACGATATTGGACGAACCGGCGTCAGACGAAGCGCAGGAGAACAGCAAAAATGCGCAGGCGTGGCGTAAGTTTATCGAGGAACTTCAAACAATTGATGAACCGCTCGGCGAAGAATTTGACAGGATTATGAGCGCTCGCGTAAATTTCTCGCGGGAGTTGGACCTTTGAACAGGTACGCGCTGGATTCAAACATTATCTCATATAAAGCAGTGGCAAAGCTGCGGATGTTTGAAAGATTGTGCGCCAGTAATATTGTGGGAGATATAAACCGCGATGTACTGGACATGGCAGTGGATATTCACGTCACCCTGCGTCGTGCCGGGCGAATGATCGAGGACGCTGATATTCTCATTGCGGCGACTCCTTTTGGTTTGTGATCGTTTCAATACATCATTATACATGATATGCTGTCCAAAAAACAGGAAAGGGAGGTTCTGCTTACCATGAAGGAACTGAAGGAACTGAATGTCGGCATGATCGGATACAAATTTATGGGCAAGGCGCACAGCAACGCCTACGCGAAGGTCAATATGTTTTTTGACGCCGACGCTACGGTTGTGCGCAAGGCAATCTGCGGACGCGAGGAGAGCGCGCTGCGCGAGGCGGCCCAACGGTTCGGGTGGCGCGAGACCGAGACGGACTGGAAACGGCTCGCGTCGAGAAAAGACATCGACATCGTGGACATCAACGCGCCGAGCTGTTTTCACAAAGAGATGGCGATTTTTGCCGCAAACGAAGGCAAGCATGTCTTGTGCGAAAAGCCGCTCGCGTTTACGACGGCCGACGCGCGCGAGATCGTCGAAGCCGCGCAAAAGAGCGGTGTCCGCCATCAGGTCGGCTTCAACTATCGGTTTGCGCCGGCGGTTCAGGTCATTCGGCAGCTGATCACGTCGGGCAGGCTCGGGAAGATTTATCACTTCCGCGGCCACTATTTGCAGGACTTTATCATTGACCCGGAGTTCCCTAAGGTCTGGCGTCTGGACAAGTCGGTCGCGGGCTCCGGGGCGCTCGGCGACCTTGGCGCGCATGTGATCGACCTCGCGCGATTTTTGGTCGGGGACGTCAAGCGCGTGAGCGGCATATCAAAAACTTTTATTTCCGAGCGTCCGCTGCCCGAAGGTATGACGGGGCTTTCCGGACGCGCGTCGCAGGACGCCCCGCGCGCCGCCGTCGACGTGGACGACGCGACGAGCTTTATCGGGGAATTTGAGTGCGGCGCGCTCTTGCAGATCGAGGCGACGCGGTTCGCGGCGGGTCATAAGAACAACCTCTCATTTGAGATCAACGGGTCGAAGGGCAGCGTGCGCTTTTCGCTCGAGCGAATCTGCGAGCTGCAATATTTTGACGCGGGGAGCGACGAGGGGCTGCAGGGCTTTGCGACGATTTCCGTCACGGAGGGTATCCACCCCTACGCGGGCAACTGGTGGCCGGCGGGGCATGTGTACGGCTATGAGCACACGCTCGTCCACGAGGTCTACGAGTTCGTCCAGTCCGTCGCGAACGGCGGCGCGGCGAGCCCGGATTTTGTCGACGGCTTAAAGTGTACGCAAATCATGGAGGCCGTGGATTTGTCAATCGCGCGCGGCGCTTGGGTGGATGTCGACAGCCTTTGACGCTCGTGAGTCGAAGGGGACGGGAGGACTGTCCCGATTGATGGATGCAAAATCCGGACCAGAGTCTTTCGAATTTGTCTAATTTATACAAACTTTAAAAGGTACGCAAAAAAAGAATTGACAGCCGGACAAAATGAGTTTATTGTGTTGATATGTTTTACAGCAAAGGCGCTGTGGGAATTGTCCTGCGGCGCTTTTTATATGAAGCGAATGAAATTGACATGAAGCGAATGAAATTGATATGAAGCGAATGAAATTGAAAGGAGTCGATGAAGTGAGTAATCCGCTTGAAAAATTCGGGAGCATGGTATTTGGGGACCGCGCAATGCGGGAGCGTCTGCCAAAGGAGACCTACAAGGCGCTGCAGCGGACGATTCAGGAGGGCAAGAGCCTTGACGCGTCGATTGCGGGCGTCGTCGCGAACGCGATGAAGGACTGGGCGATCGAGAAGGGCGTCACGCATTTTACACACTGGTTTCAGCCTCTGACAGGCGTGACTGCGGAGAAGCACGACAGCTTCATCAGCCCCGCCCCGGACGGCGGGATCATCATGGAATTTTCCGGCAAGGACCTTGTGCGCGGCGAGCCGGACGCGTCGAGCTTCCCTTCGGGCGGCCTGCGGGCGACCTTTGAGGCGCGCGGCTACACGGCGTGGGACCCGACGTCCTATGCGTTCATCAAAGAGGGCATCCTCTGTATTCCGACCGCGTTCTATTCCTATGGCGGCGAGGCGCTCGACAAAAAGACGCCGCTCCTGCGCTCGATGGAGTGCATCAACGAACAGGCCACGCGGATTCTGCATTTGCTGGGAGAGACGGACGTGCGGCGCGTGAATACGACGATCGGCCCGGAGCAGGAGTATTTCCTTGTCGACAAGGAGCTTTATCAAAAGCGCCGCGACCTCGTGTTCTGCGGACGCACGCTGTTTGGCGCAAAGCCCCCCAAGGGGCAGGAGCTTGAGGACCACTACTTCGGCGCGATCCGCCCCCGCGTGCTCGCGTTTATGAAGGAGCTGAACGAGGAACTTTGGAAGCTCGGCATCCTCGCAAAGACCGAGCACAACGAGGTCGCGCCCGCGCAGCATGAGCTCGCGCCGATTTTTTCGACGACGAACGTCGCGACCGACCACAACCAGCTGACGATGGAGATGATGAAGAAGGTCGCGGAACGCCACGGGCTCGCGTGCCTGCTGCATGAGAAGCCGTTCGCGGGCGTGAACGGCTCCGGCAAGCACAACAACTGGTCGATGTCGACCGACACGGGCGAGAACCTTTTGGAGCCGGGCGACGACCCCTCCCAGAACACGCGCTTTTTGCTGATCCTCGCGGCTGTGATCGCCGCGGTAGACGAATATCAGGACCTGCTGCGCGTCTCGGTCGCGAGCATTGGGAACGACCACAGGCTCGGCGCGAACGAAGCCCCGCCCGCGATCGTCTCGATCTTCCTCGGCGACGAGCTGACGACCGTGCTCGGCGCGATCGAAGCCGGACAGACGCTCGATCCGACGGTGCAGCAGTTCATGGAATCGGGCGTAAAAATTCTGCCGAACGTCGCGCGCGACAACACGGACCGCAACCGGACCTCGCCGTTCGCCTTTACGGGCAACAAGTTTGAGTTCCGTATGCTCGGTTCCTCCTTTTCAATTTCCGAGTCGAATATCGTGCTGAACACGATCGTCGCGGAGCAGCTGAGCCGCTTTGCGAACCATCTGGAAGCCAAGGGCTGCACGAAAGAAAACATCTTCGGGCTGATCCGCGACACGATCGCGGCGCACAAGCGAATCCTGTTCAACGGCAACAACTACGCCGACGAGTGGGTCAAGGAGGCCGAAAAGCGCAAGCTCCTGAATTTGCAGACGACCGTGGACGCGCTGCCCTATTTCATCAAAGAGAAGAACATCGCGCTCTTTACGAAGCACGGCATTTTCACGGAGGAAGAAATCCACTCGCGCTATGAAATTCTCGTCGAGGGCTACGTCAAGGCGATGAACATTGAGGCTTTGACAATGCTCGACATCGCGCGTTCGCAGATACTCCCGGCCGTGTCCGCCTATGCCGGGAAACTCGCCGAGAGCGCGTCAAAGCAGCAGGCGCTGTGCGCGGAGCTCCCGTGCCTGCTGGAAAAGGAGCTTGTGAAAAAGATTTCCGGGCTCGCGTCGCAGCTCTACGAGCGGATCGGCGCGCTCGACAAGGCTGTGCTCGACGCGAAGGATCACGCGGGCGACGCGCTCACGAGCGCAAAGTACCATCGTGACGTCGTCAACGCGGCGATGACCGGACTGCGCGACGTGTCGGACGAGCTCGAGCCGCTTGTCGCCCGCGAGGACTGGCCGCTCCCGAACTACGGCGACCTCCTGTTCAGCGTGTGATGCGGGGTATGAAACAGAAAATAAAGTATACCGGATAGGCAATATGAGGCAGGGCTGATTTGGCGGCCGCGCGGGGATGCTTTTGTGTATACCCGCGCGGCCGCTTTTTGCGTGCGATTTATTTATACGGAAGGGCGCCCCTCGAGGAGCGAGCGGACTGCGAGCGACATTGTACTTGCGCAAACGCGCCCGGCAAAGTAAAATGAGGTGATGGCAAAAGCCGAAGGCATGTGACAACAAAGGAGAGTACGACCCGTTGGACACAATCAGAAGATTCCCCGGTTTCCTCAGAGCGAAGCCGTTCCTGTTTTTATATATGCTGGTCCTTGTGACCGCGCTGCTGCTGTTTTTCCGTTTTTTCCCGGTCTCCGACATCGTGATGGGGCTGTTCTCACTTTCGGAGACGAGCGCGCTGTCCGGGCTCGTGGCGTTTGCGCAGTGGGTTTCCGCGCCCGACATGCGTCTTTATACGTTCCTTTTCATCTTTGCGGGGGCGCTGCCGCTCGCGATGGCGCTCGCATTGCTGTTCGCGGGCGCGCTCGGTCTGTTCGCGGGCGGGATGGAGTTTACCGCGGGGTTTCCTGCAAGGCCGGGCATGGGCTTTTTGAGCGGCTACCGCAGATGCTTCATGCAGCTTGTCGCGCTCTTTTACGCCGCGATTACGGGGCTTTTGCTGATGCTCCTTGTCTGGACGATCGCCGTGACGCCGCTCGCGGTAATCGACGAGTTGGCGGGGCGGGGCGCGCTTTCTCCCGTCATGCGGAACTTTTCGATCGCGGTCACGGCGCTGATTGTCTACGTCGGGTTTCTGTTTTTGCGCATTTTCCCGCTGTCCTGCGTGCCCGGGCTGTATTCCGGCGCGGCGCGGCCGGTCCGCTCCGCGTTTTCGTTCGCCGGGAGGCATTTTTTTGGCGTCGCGCGCTATTTTTTGCTCGCGGATGTTGTGATGGTCTGCTTTGCGGCGCTCTATGGCCTTTCACGCCAGAATCTGATCCTGTTTTTTGTAAACTGCGCGGTTGCGGCGGCCACCATGCTGTTTTTGTTCTTCGCGCTGTTTGATTCCTTTGCCGCAAAAGGCTACGGCTTTGACGGGTTGGATGAAGCGATCGGGCCGGATGAACGGGGCGGGGCCGGACGGCGGGGCAGACCGGATCAACGGAACCGGGTTGGCCAACGGGGCGGCGCAGGCCAACGGGGCAAACCGGGTCAACGGGGCGAATTTGGCGCGGGCGCGAATCCGTACGCCGACGAGGACGCGTATGAGGCCGAAGATTTTGATGAATACGCGGACATGGACGAAGATATGGATGAATACATGCACGGGGACGAAGCTATGGATGAGTACGCGGGCGAGGTTGTCGACAGGTACATGGGCGCGGATATGCGGAGGCGCGCGCGGGGCGGCGAGGAACTCGGCGGGTGG
>JAITSR010000453.1 GCA_031287655.1 Clostridiales bacterium | reverse complement strand
TCTCGCGGGTCTCGTCAAACGGGCCCTCGCTGTCGATGACGTCGTAAAAAAGGAGTTTTAAGCTCCTCTCTCCGAACAGGTCGAGCAGCGGCCGTCCGCGCGCCATGCGGCGGTCCGCGATATGCGCGAACCGCGCGAGCGGCTCGCTGATGTAGAGCACCTGCTTCATCTCGTCGACTAGGACCGTGTAGTTCGGCGTCGTCTGCAGCAGCGTGTCAAAGGACATCAGCCCGCGGTTCGCCGCCCCGCTCCTGCGCGTGAGCAGATGTGTGAGTATGAGCAGCGCGAACGACGCCGCAAACGCGATGAACCAGTCGATGATCAGAATCCCGGCGGGGTCGATGCGTGTGCTCGAATACGAGACGCGCGTCACGGAGACATCCAGAGAAGGGAAATAGAACACGAACAAAAAAACGTTCAGCGCATTTGAGACCACAAAAAACTGCAAGTTCCGAAAGAAATTCTGGTAAACGCAACTGATGACAAACAGCGCAAGCGTAATCAGAAAGAAAAACTCAAAGTCCGCCGTCACAAACGACCCGATCAGCACCGTCGCATATGAGGCCATCGGCATCAGAAAAGCGAGCCGTTCCTCCCGCTCCTTCCGCGTCATCGTGATCATCAGAACGAAAACAATCTCAAGCGCGGCCGAAAACGCGCATACGATCAGCGCGCGGCGTATCGTATACTCCGTCTTTCCGAGCGCCGCTTCGAGCAGCCGCTCTAAGGGATAGACAATTCCGGCGAGGATTTCGATCACATGGCCGGTCCGAAGTGAGCTGAACGAAACCGAGCTTTTTTTTCTCATTCGCCCGCTCCTTTTCCGCCAGATGAAGCGTCCGCGCCGTTTTCGTTGACGACATCGCCGTTGACGCCGTTTTCTCGGATACCGACGCCGCCTCCGAGACCGCCGTCATATGGTACCCGCTGCACGAACCGCGCCTCGTGCGGCGCGACAAAGCGCACACCGCCCGGGACGACCCGGACCGCGATCGCCGTGTCAAAAAAAGCCTCCCCGTCCAGATCCACCATCAAAGGCCTGTCCGACTGAATCGTGACCTCCCGCACGCGCCTGTGCGCAAGCGAAACCTTTTCCGGAAAGCGAAGACGCGGCTTTTTGCGCCTGCCCCGGACATAGTTCAGCATGACCATAAGGACGCCCGCTATCGTCTGCGCGCGCCCGAGCACGAGATCCAAAAAGCCGTCGTCCGGTACGGCTTCCCCGACGGGGGCGAGTGTTTTGCCATAACAGGGACCGTTTGAGATATGGATCGTCACATAGTTCCCGTTGACGACCTCCCCGTCCACCGTGATCTGATACTCCTGGCTCCGGATCCGGGCGTTGAACGACGCGAAGGCCGTCGACAGATAATAGGCCGCCGAGCCGAACCACGGGATAAAGTCGCGCGCCCTCGAAAAGCGCTTTGAAAGCTCAATTTTCCACATGATCGCCATCGTCTCAAGGCCGACGACACAGAAATTCAGCGCGTAGTTGTCGTCGCACCGGATCACGTCCGTCGGGACCGACGGGGCGGCGATCTGCGCCGCGATGTCGCGGAACAGTTCCTCCTTTTTATCCCCGAAAGCGCGGACAAAGTCGTTCTCCCGCCCATAGGGGATCGCCGCGAGCTCCGCGCCCTCGACGCCCATCACGGCGTTTAAGCAGTCGAACAAAATCCCGTCGCCTCCGACCGCGTAGACACGGATCGGCTGGCCCTGCGGCAAGCCCTGAATATATTTGTGGACGACGCCGATCGCGTCGCGCGGATAACGGGAGACATGAATGTGATACGCCCAGAGACCGGCATCTTTAAACACCCGGCCGACGCGGGAGACGAAGGCGTCCATATCAGACTTGTGCGGAAAAGAGCGCGGATTGACGACGAAAAGGTGCTCCTTTTCGTGCCGGTCTATGATCTTCTCAACTTCCGCCGCCTGTTCAAAGGCCTTATCCTCAGCCATGCCTGTCCCCGCCCGCCGCCCCGCCGTCTCCGCCCGCCAGTTATGCCGCTATTTTACCACAGACGCGCGTCTTCTGAAAGGAATATGCCGATCTGTTATTGTTTTGACGTCTATCTGTTACCGCGCCGCAACCGAACCGTAACACGAACGACTCACGAACGACCGTTCCCATATGCCGAACACTAAAAATAAAAATTTATCAGCGGTTGACGTGTTCACAATCGTCGCCGGGGGCTTTGGGATCGTCCGTCATGCGGTAGCCGACGCCGACCTCCGTGAGAATGTACTGAGGGTCGGCCGGGTTCGGCTCGATTTTGCGGCGGATATTCGCCATGTTGACGCGCAGCACCTGACTGTCGCTCGCGTATGGCCCCCAGATCTTGCGGATGATAAAGTCGTGCGTCAGGACCCTGCCCGCGTTTTGGGAGAGCAGCACGAGGATTTTATATTCGGTCGGCGTCAGACGCACGGGGCTGCCCGAGACGGTCAGCGTGCGCTTTACATAGTCGAGCCGCAGCTCCTTGGCCGAAAACAGGCCGCCCCCGTCCCCCCGCGCGTTTTTTTTGCTCATGTACAGCCGGAGCGCGGAGCGGATCCGGGCGAGCAGCTCGCTGTTCCCAAAGGGCTTTGTCACATAGTCGTTCGCGCCGGAGTCGAGCGCCGCCACCTTTTCCCGTTCCTCCGCGCGTGCGGAGACGACGATGATCGGCATGTCCGACCAGGCGCGGACGGCTTTTAACACGTCGAGGCCGTCCATGTCGGGCAGGGAGAGGTCGAGCAGCAAAAGGTCGGGACGGTGGGACGCCGCCATGTACGCCCCTTCCTCGCCCTTTGTCGCGTAGATCACATGATACCCCTCCGCCCCGAGGATTGTCGACAAAAAGTGAACGATCACCATCTCGTCCTCGACCAGCAGAATTTTCAGTTTATGCGGCGCAAGGCCTTCCTCCGCCATCTCTCCCCCTGTTTTTATGGTTTTGCCGCGCGCCGTAAAGGCCTGCCGCCGTGAAGCCGCGCCGCGTCAGTCGCCGCCGAGCGGCAGCAGCACGACGAACTTTGCGCCGCCCTCATCCCTGTTGTGCCCCTCGATCTGGCCGCCGTGCGCGCGCACGATCGTCTGGCAGATCGAAAGCCCGAGGCCCGCGCCGCGCTCCGTGTTCACAAAAGGCTCTCCGCCCGGCAGATAGGACTCAAACAGCCGCCCCTCGAGCTCGTCCGGGATACCGCCGCCCTCGTCGCTGATCTCAAAGCGCGCGTATGGCGCCTGCTTTCGCAAATCCACAAGGATCATGCCCCGCTCCGGGGAATTTTTCGCGGCGTTTTCCAGAAGGTTGATCAGCACTTGGGAGATCAGCGTCGCGTCCATCGGCACGATCAGGAGCTCCTCGGGCACCCGCGCGTGGATCAGGTTGTCGGGGAACCTTCTCCGCGCGATTGTCACGGCCTGCGCGACCACTTCCTCCGCGGCCTCCGGCGTCTTTTGGATCGCCATGCTCTCCTCTGAAATCTTCGTGATCGTCAGGATGTTTTCAACCATGCGCACGAGCCATTGGGCGTTTTCGATGATGTCGCGGAGCAGGCGCTCGCGCACGGACAGCTCCATACCCTCCTGCTCCAGAATCGCGCCCGCCGCGCCGATGATGCTCGTAAGCGGCGTCCGCAGGTCGTGGGAGACGGAGCGGAGCAGCGTGCTGCGCATTTTTTCCTTTTCCGCGTCAAATAAAATCCGGCTCTGGGCGTCGGACAGATTTTGGAGCTCGATCGCGAGCGAGAGCTGGCCTGTCAGGATCGACAGGTAGGCGAGGTCGCTCTGGCTCAACGGGCGCTCGGTGCAGTCGACGCCGATGACGCCCAGCACGTTGTTGTTCGACATCATCGGAAAGTAGAACACGTCGTTGGGTTTGTCCTGCGCGAAGTTGTAATTCTCCGCCTTGCCGCGCTGAAAAATCCGGTGTACGCGCCGCCGCTCGGCCTCCGTGAGAAATACGCGGCCGAGCGCCCGCCCCTTCGGGACCGCGAGCTGATCGCACGCCGCGCCGCTCTGCCCGTTCGGCGCGTCCGTGGCTGACCCGTTTGCATAGTTTGCCGCCGCTGTCGGTCCGTCCAGCGCCGCCGCGCTTTGCCCATCCACCGCGTTCGGCGCGTTCACCGCGTCCGCCGCCGCCGCGCCGGGCATGTGATTCTCATCGCCCTCGGCCCTCTCCGGGTCGCTCCGATAAAAAACAATCGGGCGCGGCGCGAGATGCGCGTCCATATTTTCGTTCGCGAGACTGATGATCGCGTCCGCACCGCGCGCGGACAGGAGCTTTTCATTGATCTCGGAGATCAGCTGCCACCGGCGGCCCCGGTCCCGCGCGACCCGCGCCTGCGCCTTGATCTGCTCCGTGAGCGCGCTCGTCAGGAGCGCCGCGCCGAACATGACCAAAAGCGTGATCGGCGACCCTCTCGTAAAGCTGAACACCATGCGCGGCTCGGTCACAAAATAGTCGCACGCGATCGAAGCCGCGGCGGCGGCGATCAGGCCGTATAAATAGTCGGGCGTGACGCAGGAGATAATCAGCACCGCGAGGATATACACCATCGCGCGACTGCTCTCCCCGATATTTAAGATCACGAGCAATTCCACAAACAGAATCGCGGCGCACAGGACCACCGCCGTAAAACCGAGGTTCAGCGCGACCTTCCGCCAGCCTTCCGCCTGATCCGACAGCTGCGCGTAACGTGCGCGAAGCCCTCTTAAACCCATCCGTATGACCATTCCTTTCTGCGACAGGCACAAACCGGCCAATCATGGAAACAAGTATAGCATACGCGGCCAAAACTGGTCAAAGAGTTGACAAAACAGTAAAATAACGGTAAAGTATACAGCAGAAATCTTCATCGCGCAAAAAACAGCGCGATTAAATGTACACAAGATAAAATTGTGTAACAGGTCAGATGTTGCGGAGCGGCGGCGATTGTGAACGCGTTAACCGCTGATCGGTTACAAAATTGAGAGTGGAGGGTGAAAATGGGCGAAGTGATCGTTATCACATCCGGCAAGGGCGGCGTGGGCAAGACGACGACGACCGCGAACATCGGCGCGGGGCTGTCGCTGGAGGGCAAGTCCGTCGTACTGATCGACACGGACATCGGCCTGCGCAATCTGGACGTCGTCCTCGGCCTTGAAAACAGGATTGTGTACGACCTCGTTGACGTCGTGGAAGGCGTGTGCAAAATCAAGCAGGCCCTGATCAAAGATAAGCGCTTCAAAGGCCTGTATCTTCTGCCGGCCGCGCAGACGCGCGACAAATCCGCCGTCAAGCCGGATCAGATGATTACGCTCTGCAAAGAGCTCACCAAGGAATTTGACTACATCCTGATCGACTGCCCGGCAGGGATCGAACAGGGCTTCAAAAACGCCGTCGCGGGCGCCGACCGCGCGATTATCGTCACGACGCCGGAGGTTTCGGCCGTCCGGGACGCCGACCGCATCATCGGGTTGCTCGAGGCGAACGAGATCAAGGACACGCGTCTGATCGTCAATCGGATCAAGATGAGCATGGTCAAACGCGGCGATATGCTGAGCATCGCGGACGTGATCGACCTGCTCGCGGTCGAGCTGATCGGCGTCGTCCCCGACGATGAGAAGATTCAGGCCACGACGAACCGCGGCGAGCCCGCGATCTCAGACACGAAATCCCCCGCAGGGCGCGCCTATCGCAACATCACAAAGCGGATCACCGGCGAGAATGTCCCGCTGATGGACCTTGAGGAAAACAAGGGGCTCCTTGGCTCGCTTATTAAGGTGTTTGGCCGTAAACAGGACAAGTAGGGCGGATTTCTAAAATGGGTGATGAGGGGGATCGATAAATGTTTGATTTTTCCGGTCTGTTTAAAAAAAACCCGCCTTCCAGGGACGTCGCGAAGGAGAGGCTGAAGCTGGTCCTGATCAACGATCGGACGGGGCTCTCCCCGCGCACGCTTGAAGAACTCCGGGTCGAAATTACGAAAGTCATATCAAAGTATTTGGAAATAGACGAGGAAAGCCTTGATATTCAGATGACAAACACAAGGTCGGAGGACGGCACGACCGTCGTTCCGGCGCTGATCGCGAATATCCCGATCAAAAAGGTAAAAGGGAAGGCGACCACAAGAAAATAGAGGGCGGCGTCGTGAGCAAAAGCGCGGCGCCGCGCAGGGCGGCGGTATCGCAAGCATAAACGCGGCGCCGCGCCGGGAGGCGGGCATGAATATTGTATTGATTGCGCAAGACAACCGAAAAGAGCTGATGACGGAGTTCTGCATCGCCTATAAGAACATTTTGCAAAATTGCGACCTGTTCGCGACGGGCACGACGGGCACATACATCGCGGAGTCCACGGGGCTTGCCGTTCAGAAGTTCTCGCCGGGCAGTCTGGGCGGCGAACAGCAGGTGCGGGCGCGGATCGACCTGAACGAGATCGACATGCTGATCTACTTCCGCGACCCCCTGATCAAAAAACAGGATTATGACGAGTACCAGCTCTTTCGGCGTTGCGACGTCTATAATATCCCGTTCGCGACAAACCTCGCGACCGCGGAGATGCTGATCAAGGCGTTGGAGCGCGGGGACCTCGACTGGCGCGAGCTCGTGCGCCCCGTCAAGAACAACGAACCCGTCAAGCCGTTAAAAAAGGTGCGCACGCGGCGGAGCCGCACCGCCGCCGAAAGGCGGCCGCCGGAGGCCGCGGCGGACATGCAGCCGACGGATAAAAAGCAGCCGACCGGGAACAGATAGGCCGCGCTGTGCGAAGCGCCTCAGGCGCCGCGCGCGGCGCGTCCGCTTTTGCCGGTGTTCGCACACGCGCGGCTTTGCCTTTTTTTCTGCTGTCCGCCGCGCTGGCCGCGTGTTTTTTTTTGGCGGGCGCTTGCGGCGCGGGCGGCGCGGCGGGCGGGCGGAAGCTCTATTCGGATATGAAGCTCGGCGCCGACGCCACGGCCACGCCAACGACCGGAGACGCATCGCAGACCGCAAACGTACCGGTCGAGCCGACCGGCACAGCCGTCCCGGCATATGAAGCCGTCCCGGCACATGAATCCGCCCCGGTCGACACTGACGCCCCGGTCGACACAGAAGCGCCTACCGCACCGCAGGCCGCGGCGGCGCCGACTGCCACGCCGGACCTTGCGGCGTCGGCCTTCTCCGAAACCGGGAATCCGTCCCCGGTCGACTTCGCTTTTTCTCAGGCCGAAATCGACCAAATGGACACGAAGAAAATCGGCTGGGGCGCAAAGCACAACGGACACGGGCAGCCGGAGATCGCCGCGGCGACGCGCGCGCTGTTTTCCAAAACCAACACGGTCTTTATCGGCGGCGCGGACGAGCCCGTCCTCTATCTCACGTTCGACGCGGGCTATGAAAACGGCTACACCGCGTCGATCTTGGATACGCTCAACGAAAACG
>JAITSR010000445.1 GCA_031287655.1 Clostridiales bacterium | reverse complement strand
TAATTCGCTCATAGGCATCCTCTCACTGCAAATATAGTCGCTAACCTCTTGAGTAATCGTACACATATAACATTATAGCACGCCTCTCGTGAGAAGCAAAACAATTTTACGCAGTTCTTACACGCCATATGACCTACCCTTCCCATTGATCGTATATTTCGCCTGCTGCGAAACAGAATAAAAGATTTTAGATTGCAGATTCAGCCACAAGGCGGGGCGCACACCGCCCTCTTCGTAGTCTACAATACGACCGTAGAGGTCGAGAACGCCGTCACTGTGGACGCAGGCGGCGTCATAACTGTCGCGGCCGGGCGACCGAAGCCAGCAACGCGGGCTGTTGTTCCCATGTTTTGCCATTCTGCCGTTGTTAAATTGGTCATCAATCTGCCACGAATCCTCTTTCGGCCGGTCCTTCAATTGACCGCTGTCGCCGAAATACTTCACCGCTTCCGCTAAGCTAAGCAAGAACACCTTATCCTTGGTGTTATTGCCGCCATCCGTGCCAAACCACTGGTTGTCTTCGTTTTTGTTGCTGACCTGTATAATCTGGTTTTGCTCCGCGCTGCTGAATGTCTGGAGAAATTCACCATTAAGATATTGGCGCAGCGTACTTTCTTCCCAAGTTATTTTTTTATCTTGTTTATTGTATGGCCGCTTTTCTATTATGTCCTCAGTTATCAGCAGCGCCATGCTGTTCTGCGCATCCAGCACACGCCATGCATATTTTCCAAACGTCACGTTCCGCTGCCCAACGGTAAGACTGCCAACAATTGGTTGGACAGGCTTTGGTTGGAGCGTTAGCGGCCGCCACTGTACAGGTTGCTCCGGTATTTGCCGCTTTTGTTGCACGGGAACCGGCGCCGCGGTCGGTGTCTGTTGGTTTTGCCGCACTGTGGCGGGCGTCTGTTGAGCCTGCACAATTTGAGTTTTAATTTTCCAGCCCAAAGCATCGATGAACTCACGGATGACACTTTCTACTAAAGGGCGCTCGATTCCATAAGTATCAATCACCTTTTGCACCGCTTGCTTATATGCAGCTTCCTTTTCGCTGTTTCTGACTCCGATGTGATTTTTCAAAATAGCTGCCGCGCCTGACACAGATACCGTAAATATCACATTTTTTCTTAAAAGCGCAGTACTTGGCGCGTAATCGGTATAGAAATTCTTCAGTGTTTCGCCAAGCAATACATCCTCGCCATGCTTGCTTGCGATATAGGCAAGCGCATCCTTGGAATTGTCAAAAACAACGGGCCTATTATCATCAGCATCGGCAAGGCTCGCCCCGCAGAAAGGACATTCCGTAAGCGCTTTTGAAACGCTCCGGCTTGGCTCCCATTTGCTATGGCAGCTCCTACACTCCATACCGCTCTCACCCCCCCGATGATAAACGTACTTTATCAAAACGCATAGTTATAGTCAATATATGCGCTTGGTAAGGTGTATTTGGTGATTATTGGCAATGAATGGTTATGATTGAACTGTTTTTTATGCGGTCGTGACGACGATGTCGATGCGGCGGTTGCTCTGTCGGCCTTCCGGCGTTGTGTTGTCGCCGATCGGCTGATATTCCCCGAAGCCGGTCGAACGGAGCTGCGCAGGGGCGACGCCGCACTCGTCCTGCAGGATGCGCACGACGTTTGTCGCGCGCTGCGTCGAAAGCTCCCAGTTGGACGGGAACTGTGACGTGTGGATCGGCACGGTGTCGGTATGGCCCTGCACCTCGATCAGGTGGTCGAGGTCTTTGAAACTCTCGCCGAGCCCGAGCATGACGTTCCGGCCCTCCGGGCGCAGCCTCGCGCTGCCGGAGTCAAACAGGATTTGTGAGTTCAGGCGCAGCACGAGTTGCTCCTCCTCCTCGACGATCGCGACGTAGCCGCCGATCCCGAGCCGGTCGATCTCCTCTTTGATGTCCTTCTTGAAGTTGTTGAGCTTTTGCTGGCGCGCCTCGCGGATTTCATTTTGAATCTTTTCCTCCTCGGTCAGCTCATACTGCGAGGTACCGGGCGTCTCGGCGAGTTCGCCCTCCAACTCGGCGACCTGCGTCTGGAGCGCGTCGATCGTCCCTTGGAGCATTTCCTCGTATTCTTTTGAGCCTGGCTGCGGGGGCGGTTCCTCCGCGTCCTCGGGCGCGTTCGTTTTATCCGTGACAGAAATGATCTGATCGCCCTGATTTTGATTCATCATCCCGGACATGTTCAGGATCGAAAAGGAGTTTCGGATCGACGCGGAAACCGCTTCAAATTTCGACGCGTCGACGGACGCCATTGAAAACAGCAGCACAAAAAAGCACAACAGCAGCGTCACAAGGTCGCTATAGGTCGCCATCCATTCCGGCAGGCCGCCGCCTTCTTCTTCACTTGATCGCCGTCTCGCCAAAATTTACCCCTCCCGGCCAAAGCCGATGACACCTGTAAAGGAGACTACGCCGCTTCCTGCGGCTGACCCGCGCCTGCAGCCGCGGCGCCGCCGTTCGCCATCTCGTCGTAGCGCGCCTTCTGGTCCGGCGAAAGGAACGTCTTTAACTTGTGTTCCATGATCCGCGGGTTCTCGCCCGCCTGAATCGAGAGGATGCCCTCGATGATCATCTCTTTGACCTGAATCTCATTTTTGCTTTTCATGCCGAGTTTTTCCGCGACCGGGTTGCAGACGTAGTTTGCCAAAATACTGCCGTAAAACGTCGTGATCAACGCGACGGCCATCGCGGGGCCGACCGCGGAAGGGTCGTCCAGACTGCCGAGCAAGTTGATTAGGCCGATCAGCGTCCCGATCATGCCCCACGCCGGGAACTGCGCGGCCATCGTCTTGAAGATCGACCTTCCGATCGAGTGCCTGCCTTCGAGATTCGCAAGCTCGAGCTCCATCGACTCGCGGATCGTACCCGGCTCGACGCCGTCCACGACGAGCTGGAGACTCTGCTTCACAAAGTCGTCGCCGATCTTGTCCTGCTCGGCCTCAAGCGCGAGCAGCCCCTCGCGCCGCGCCTTGTTTGAAAGGTCGACAAGCGTCCGGATCATGTCCTCTTTGGAGCTTTCTTTTGCGGAAAAGATGTTCGCGCAGATTTTCATCATGCGGATAAAGTCGGCCAGCTTGTAGCTGATCATCGTCGCGGCAAGCCCTCCGCCGACCGTGATAAAGACCGACGGCATATTGACGAACGCCAACAGCGCGCCGGGGCCGTCGTCAATTGAAATCGAGATCACGATCGCGAGAAAACCGAACACAAGCCCGACGATTGACGCAATATCCATAAAAAAGCCACCATCCTTTCAAAGAAAGGGTAAAATACAAAATCCACTCTCTCTTTACCCTGTTTTTGAAAGGTTTAAACGCGGATCGCGGTCCTCGCGGTCTTCGACGGCGACGATTGTGAACACGTTAACCGCTAACTGGTTCTCTCAGAGTTCCCTGCCGGCCTCGTCGTCCGTAATCACCGTAACGTCTTTGTGGAATTGCAGCGCGGACGCGGGGAGCTGCGGCCTCACCTTGCCGTACACCATCTCCCGGACCGCATGGGCTTTGCGGGCGCCGGCCGCGAGCACAATGACGCTCTTTGCCGAAAGAATCGTGCCGATGCCCATCGTGACGACCGAGTCCGGCATGTTTTCTTCCTCCCCGAAATAATTCGCATGCACGCGGACCTGCAACTCGGTGAGCCGCGCTATGTGCGTGGCCGGCTCAAAGCAGTCCCCCGGCTCATTAAAGCCGATATGTCCGTCCGCCCCGATCCCCAAAATTTGCAAGTCAATCCCGCCGGTCGACTGAATCTTTTCCTCAAAGAGCTCGCACTCGAGCGCGAGGTCCGGCGCGTTCGCGTTCGGTGTGTGGATATTGCCCGGGCTGACGTTGAGCTTGGACAACAGGTTCCGCTCCGTAAAAGACCGGAGGCTGTGCCAATCATCCTCCGCAATTCCGACAAATTCCCCGGGATTGAACACGCGGACCGATTTAAAGTCCAAAAGGCCTTCCAGATGCGTATACGCAATCTGCTCATACAGGCCCAGCGGCGTCTTTCCGATCGGCAGCCCAAACGCGCAGTCCGGCTTTGTCATCACGCGGGCCGCGAGGATCATCGCGGCGGCTTCGCTCATTTTCTCGTAGGATTCGCAAACAAGAATGTTCATGGTCTCTCCCTTATGCTGAATGTTTGGTTTTTTTGTGAAAGCGAAGGGCCCGCCCGCCGTCCGTTTGCTCCGCGGAGTTCCTCCGCGATTTGATCGAGCTTGCGGAGCCGGTGGTTCACGCCGGATTTTCCGAGCGGCGGGTTTGCGATCTGCCCGAGCTCCAAGAGCCCGATTTCACGGTTCCCGACGCGCAGCTCCGCGATCTCCCTAAGGCTCGGCGGCAGCGCGTCAAAGCCGATCGTCCGCCGGATGTACATGATATTCGCGATCTGCCGGAGCGACGCGTTGACCGTTTTTTCCAGATTCGCCGTCTCGCAATTCACAATCCGATTCACGCTGTTGCGCATTTCCTTTACGATCCGGATATTTTCGAGCGACATCAGCGCCCGGTGCGCGCCCGTGACATTCAAAAAGTTTACGATGCTCTCGCTCTCCTTGACGTAGACGATCTCATACTCGCCGCGCGCCGTGATTTTGGGCTTCAGCGAGAACCGCGCCATCAACTCCGCAAAAAAACGGGCGGCCTCCGGTCTCTTGCAGAAAATTTCGAGATGGTAGAGCTTTTCCGGGTCGGTCACAGAACCACCCGCGAGAAACGCGCCCCGGAGCGCGGCTTTTTTACAGCAGGTCTTGCGCGTGAGCCGCCTGAGTTTATCGATGTCCGCATCCGGCGAATGTGCGGGGCCGCTTTGCGCGCCCGCGCAAACGATGTAGGCCGCGTGCTTTTTGAGCCGCCGGTTCTTGCGGATCGTGATGTCCGGCGAGACGCGATAGAGGCCGCGCAAGAGGTTGAACACGCGCCGCGCGAACGCCGCGTTCTCGGTGACGATATGGTCCCGCTCCGCCGCCGGGGGCTGCGAGACGGCATCGGGCGCGCCCGCCATGATGGGCGCGGCATTCATGCAAAACACAGCCGCGAGCTCGGCGCGCGTGCAGCACTCCCGCGGGGCTTCCACACGGCAAAGTTCTTCTTTGATCACAGACGAAAATGACAACGCGTTCACATCCTCTTGAAAACTATCAGCGGCTAACGTGTTCACAATTTACCTGTCTTCACGGGCGCGGCGTCACAACGGCGTCCCGGTCGATGTCGCGATGCTCGATCAGCACGCGGTTGCCGAGCGACTCCAAGCGCCGCCGAAGCTCGGCCCCGACCGCGACGGAGCGGTGCTTCCCGCCTGTGCAGCCGATCCCGATCTCGAGCTGGGACTTGCCCTCACGCTTGTAGAAGGGGATCAAGAAGGCCAAAAGCTCGGTCAGCTTATCGACAAACGTGACCGTCTCAGGAAAGCCGAACACATATTCCGCAACCTTCGCGGAGAGCCCGGTCATCTCCTTTAGCTCCGGCACATAAAAGGGGTTCGGCGTAAAGCGCACGTCGAACACGAGGTCCGTATCCATCGGCAGCCCGTATTTGAAGCCGAAGGTCAGTACGTTGATCACAATGCCGGAAAACTTCGCGTCGTCGCCGACGATTTTAGCGATTTCCTCGCGGAGCTGCGCCGTCTTAAAGTTCGACGTGTCGACGACATAGGTCGCGTTGCTCTTGATCGGCTCCAAAATCTGGCGTTCTTCGCCGATCCCGGCCATAATCCGGCCCTCCGGCGCAAGCGGGTGCGTCCGCCGCGACTCCTTGAACCGCTTGACGAGCGTTTTATCGGAGGCCTCCAAAAACAAAATCTGGCAGGAGATTCCCATCTGCCGGAGCGCTTCCAAGCTCGGCATCAGCTCGTTGAGCAGCACGCCGCCGCGGATATCCGTGACGAGCGCGAGGTTGTCCATCTTCCCGCCGGTCTGCCGACAGATTTCGACGATCGTCGGGATCAAAGACGGGGGCAGATTGTCGACGCAAAAAAAGCCCATGTCCTCAAATTGCTTTACGACCATGCTCTTGCCCGCGCCGGACATGCCGGTGATCACATAAACCTTCACGACCCGCCTCCATAGCCTTTTTCACTCACGACTTTGCCGTTAAACTGCCTGTGCTTCCGCCGCAATACCGACGACGCGAATCTCCGTTTCGAGGTCGACGGAGAACCGCTCCCGCACCTTCGCGCGCACGCGTCTGATCAACTCCAATACGTCCGCGGCGGTCGCTCCGCCGCGGTTGATGATAAAGCCCGCGTGCTTTTCCGAAACCATCGCGCCGCCGACCGCCGCGCCCTTCATCCCGCACGCCTCGATCATCGGCCCGACATAGAGCCCTTCCGCGGCCGGCCGCCGGAACACGCTGCCCGCGCTCGGCGCGTCCAACGGCTGGCTCGCCTCGCGCCGCGCCTGATACTCCGCGATCCGCCCCGCAATCTCGTCGGGGCGGCCGGGCGCGAGCAAAAATTCCGTTTCCAAAATGACGCTCCCGCCTTCTTGAAAGCGGCTCTTGCGGTAGCCAAAGTCATGCCCCAAGCTGTCCAAAAGGCCGACGTTGCCCTCTCGGTCGAGAAACACTGAGCGGAACACGACGTCCCGCATTTCGCTGCCGTATGCCCCGGCGTTCATGCAGACCGCGCCGCCGACGGAGCCCGGGATTCCGCACGCAAATTCGAGCCCGGCGAGACCCTGCTCCAAAGCAAACCGCGCGGCATCGGCGAGCGATGCCCCCGCGCCCGCAAAAATCCGGTCGCGCTCGCGCCGGAGTTCGCAAAGGCCGCCCCCGAGCTTCATCACAACGCCGCGCACACCGCCGTCCCGCACGAGCACGTTCGTACCGTTCCCGAGCAGCAGGAGCGGAATCCGTTCGCGGCGGCACAGCTTTAAAACCCGCACGGCCTCTGCGATATTCTCCGGAAAAAACAAAATATCCGCGGGCCCGCCGATCTGAAACGACGTCTCCCGCGCGAGCGCCGCGTCTTTTTGCACGCGGCCTTTCATACGATAGCGGAGCATCCGCTGATAGATGATGTCTTTGTCGTACATATCACAATTCACAATTCATAATGCGCAATTCATAATACACAACTCACAATTCATAATTCGCAATGTACGCCTCACGGGCTGGATTCGCGCCTACTCGCCGTCGTCCAGACCAAAGGCCTCGTCGTCGTCCAATCCAAAGGCCCCGCTATCGTCCAAATCCAAAGGCGCCGCCCCGTCGCCCTGCCCCATCGCACGCTCGACGAGCGTCTGCGCGGCGTTGTAGCCCATCTCCTTCTGGCGGTAGTTCATCGCGGCGACCTCGACGATGATCGCGAGGTTTCGGCCGGGCCGGACCGGGATCGTATGGGACGGGACCTTGATGCCGAGGATGTCGGTGTATTCCTCCGTAATCCCAATCCGCTCGTAGTTCTTCGCGCGGTCCCAGATTTCAAGGTTGATCACGAGGTTGACGTTCTCCTGTATCTTGACGGAGCCGACGCCGTAGAGGTTCTTGACGTCCAAGAGCCCGATACCGCGGATTTCGATAAAATGCCGAATGATGTCCGGCGCTTTGCCAAGCAGCGTCGTGTCCGAGACGCGGCGTATCTCGACAAGGTCGTCCGCGATCAGCCGATGACCGCGCTTGACGATTTCCAGCGCCGTCTCACTCTTGCCGACGCCGCTCTCGCCCTGAATCAGAATCCCCTCGCCGTAGACCTCGACGAGCACGCCATGCGTCGTGACGCGCGGCGCGAGGTGGACGTTCAGATAGCGGATCAGACCGGACATGAACGCCGAGGTGATGTCGTCCGTCGAAAGGATCGGGATGTGGTAGCGCCGCGACGCCGTGAGCATCTCCGGGAAAATTTCAAGCTGCCGCGCGACGACCATGCAGGGAAACTGCCGCGTAAAAATCCGGTCGAGCGCGGATTCGCGTTCACCGGCGCTCAGATTGCGCAAATACGCCATCTCGGCCATTCCCATAATTTGTATGCGGTCGTTCCCAAAATAGTCAAGGAACCCGGAGAGTTGAAGGCCGGGGCGGTTCACGTCCGATGTTGTGATCTTGATCTCCCCGGCGCGCTCCGCCTCGCTGACCGGAACCAAATGAAACTGATCTATGATCTCTTGAAGGCGTACCGAAAATACAGCCATGGATAAACCAATCCTTTCCATACCACTGTTCCAAGTATACCACGCCGCCCCTCAATTTACAATCCGCCCCCCTCTCTGCTATAATTACACAGTATGAAAAACGGAAAAAAGAGCAAAAACATAGCGGAAAACAAACTTCTGATTTTATATGTGCTGGATCGGGCAAAAGCCGCCGTGGGCAGTATCCGGCTTGCAAAATATGTGCTTGAGCAGCGGCTGATGGACTATCTTTCGTTTCAGCAGCATATTCATGAACTCGTGGAATCAGGACACGCGCGCCGCGAGTTCCGTGCCGTGGGCGGCGGCGCAACTGTCAGTGACAGCGATGGAGAAAGCGGCGCGGCGGGCGGGAGCGACGCGGCTGGGGGCGAGCCGGTCGGGAGCGGCGACCACACCTTTTATCTGCTCACGGACAGCGGCGCGCGGATGCTCGCGGAGCTTTCGGGGCTGTTGCCCGCGACGGAGAAGCATCGCGTCGACCGGACGTGCGGCGCCTTTCGGAAAAATAACAAAAATGAACTCGCCGTGGCCGCCGACTACAGACCGGAGAGCGAGCACAGCACGCGCGCCATTTTGGCGCTGAGCGAAGGGGAACTTTCATTGATTCGGATTGAGTTTTTGACCGGTTCGCGCGCGGATGCGCGCGCCGCATGTGAAAACTGGAAGGGCCGCACCGCGGAGCTCTATACGAAAATCGCCGAACTCTTGACAAGCCGCCCCGTTCCCGACGACAAAGCCGACGACATAGAATAATTCTCTATCCCTAATTCCGAATTCTCTATTCCTAATTCTTAATTCCGAACTCCGAATTCCGAATTCTCTATCGCTGTCTGAAAAACGGTTTTAAGCGGTGGGCGAGCCAGCGCGGGCGCTGGACGGGCAGGTTGTGGTCGCCCCGAGCGACATACAGCTTCGACCGCGCGATACGCCGCTCCAAGGCCTGCCCGGTGAACCTGTGCTCGGAGCGCTTGCCATAGAGCAGGAGGACCGGAACTGGCAGCCGCTCGATCGGCGCCGAGTCAAATAGGTTCGCGTCGCTCTTAAACGCGTTTGACAGCAGATCGTTTTCAAAAAGGCAGCTGTACCGCGCCTCGATCGCCGCCATACGGGCGGACGAGAGCCGGATCCCGGTCGAGCGCGAATAGCCCTTCAAGCCCTCCGCGAACATCGACGCCTCGATCCCCTCCGAGAACAGTCGCCCGTTCAGCCGCTCGTTTAAGAGCGGCGTCTCAATCAGCGCGAGCCGCTCGACCCTTTCCGGGTGCAAAAGCGCGGTGTAGAGCGAAACGGTCCCGCCGTAACTGTATCCGACAAAACCCGCCCGCTCGATTTTCATCGCGTCCATCAGCGCCAAAAGGTCGTCCGCCAGAATCTCGATCGTATAGCCCTCGTCCCGCCGCTCGCTCAAGCCGTGGCTGCGCAAGTCGTAGAGGATGACCCTGTGCGACTTCGCCAGAATGGGCGCGGCGACATATAAATAGACGGAGAGATTCGTAAACAGTCCGTGAATCATAATGATCGTCTTTTCCCCGCGCGGGTTCAGTTCGATCACATGAACCTTCTTCCCCTTGATGTTCAAATAACTCATAGTATGCCTTTTCCCGTCAGGTGGTCCTTAAGGAACTGTTCAACAATAACTTGCGCGCTATCGCTTGTCTTTCGCGGTACTCGCGCAAGTTATTATCTCTCAGTTCCCGATCTTTCCTTCGATCAGCGCCGCGACCTCGCCGACGTTCATTCGGATCAGATGCAGGATCGGGCGCTTTGTGAGCCATCCGATAAAATCGAAATGCTCCCCGTATCTCTCCTGCACCATTTCAACCAGCTCAACGATCTGGATGCTGCTCATCTCCAAGTCGCGCAAAAAGGTGCTGTGCTCGTGGATGCCGACGATTTCCGCCGCATCAATACCGATGATCTCCGTAAGCATCTCCCGGAGCTCGTAAAACACTTCCTGCCTCTTTAGCGCTCTGCGCTTGGCCTTTGGCAGATCCTTGACCATTAAATTGTCCATCCCGCGATATACCCCTCTCCGATTTTTATCGTTCTAATCAGATCCCCACCCACGCGAATATCCCCTTCTCGCGCGGCCTCTAGTACCTCATAGCGCCCCGGGTCCCCCGTGAGCCCGGTTCCCGCTTTCTTTGACGCAGCCTCCTTTGCAACCCAGAACCGGATTACGTCCTCCGGCTCCGGCCGGGAATCCTGCCTCCGCGTGATGGATTGCAGGATGGCGCGCTCCCCTTCCGTAAATGCGGTTTTTATAAAACCGTCTGTCTTTTCCTCTATTTTTTCCACGTCGATCCCCACGGGGCGTTCCGCAACGATCGCGACGGCGTGGTTATCTTTGTGCGAGAGCGAAACGCAAAGGGCGTCCAGACGCGCGCGTTCCGTCTCGTCGAGCCCCTCAAAGCCCTGCACATAAGGCTTGCCGAGCTCGTCGTGCCGCAGATTGATCTGGACGGGATAGAGCATATCCCCTCCTTCCGGCCTTAGATAATCGCGCACCGCGTCCTTTATCGCGATCCGGCTCAGAAGAACGCTCCGCTTCTGTGATCCGTGCGTTTGGGTTCGATACTTTATCAGATCCTCAAGGTCCAAATAGCGCTTTTCCAACAATCCGATCAAATTGGCGCGATATTTATCCTCGCCGTGGTACACGCCCGGCGCGATCTCTGTCGCGATTTTGTGGCGGCCGGGTCTTAGCACGGTTTGCCAGATGATCGGTTCGCTCACAAACCGCTGGCAGACAAAATCCCTCGCGATCGCCCAAGGCTTGCCTTCCCGCTTTAAAACCATATCGCCCGTGATCGCGGTTTCCGTCAGCCGCGTGATAATCAGCGTGTGATCAAAGACCCCGCTCTGGTCGGTGTAGTCTGCGTAGAAGTTGAGTTCTCTCAACTTTATCGGGAAGGAGATCACATTTTCCGTCTGTGTCAGGTGGAGAAAGAGACCGAGCTGCTGCCCCATGACATCCAAGAGCGAACCCTTCCCCGCTGTTTTCCCCGCAATCGCTTTTAAGCCTCGGGCGGCGATATGAAGCGTTTTCAGTGCGGAATGATACTGCGGTCCGTGAAAAGCGAAGCGCTCGTAGAGTTCCTCCGCCGACATCGGCGGCATAATATCCTCGCCGATGTCGATGTCGCCGATGTAGCCCTCCGGCGGCGTCGGCCATTCTTCGGCAAACGAGAACTCCATCTTCGCGTAGCCCACCAACTCCAATTCGAGAGTGTCCCGGGCTTTCCAGACACCCTTTACGGATAACTCGATCGGATTTTCGACGGCGATCCACTGATAGGCCGCGACATTGCCGATCCGGACGAGCTTATCTGTCGGGGCCTTTGGCGCATGGTTTTTCGCGACGTCCGCCAAAAGCTCGATCGTCATCGTC
>JAITSR010000246.1 GCA_031287655.1 Clostridiales bacterium | reverse complement strand
GTCGCTGATTACGAGTATCGTTACGACGGTCGTTTTACTGATTATCCTGTTTGTGTCCTATTAGTTCCTGATACGCGGTGATCCGGGCGACGGCACAGCCGGTGGTACGCGAGCGACTGCGACGCCTCCCGCCGGAGCGAGGCCGACGCCTTCCCCGGACAGCGACGGTGGGGATGAGGACAATTATGTCGATGTGACGGATCCGAACGGAGATGAGGACGAGCCGACGACGACAGAACCGACGACGACAGTACCGACGACGACGACCACGACCGCGCCGCCCGAGCAGGAATACGTCGTCAAATCCGGCGATACGCTGATGCGGATTGCGCAGCGGTTCTACGGCAACGCGAACGCGAATCTCTATAAGAACATCAAAGAGCGGAACGGCCTGACGACGGACGACATCAAGATCGGACAGACGCTGATCATTCCGCCCAAGCCGGAGGCCACGACGACGGTCGCGGCCTCCGACGCTTCGTCTACGACGGCGGCGCAGGGCGCGTCGACGGCGGGGCGGCAGTCCGCGGGTACGACCGCCGCGAACTGAGTCCGATTTTTATAGAAACTCCATTTCGTCGCTCCGTTCCGTCACAAATAACGACGAAACGGAGTTTGGGGTGTGGGGAGGGGATTCCCCTCTCCCGCAGTGTAGGAGGGGAGCATCGAGGGGAACCATAGGGTGCCCCATCGAAGCGTGAAACGGACTGTTTCACGCAAACGTCCATATAGGCAGAAGCGGCGCGGCAAACGCGCCGATCACGATGAAGGGGCCGAACTGGATCGGGTCCCTTCTCTTTTTTTTACCGGCAAGGATCAGGACAATGCCCGTGAGCGCGCCGAGCGAGACGGCCAAAAAGACCGCGAGCAGGCACTGCCACAGGCCGAGGCGCAGGCCGACGGGGATCATCAGTTTGATGTCGCCCATGCCGATCACGCGGTTGTTGCGATAGATCAGCAGCGCGCAAAGATAAATCAGAAGGAAAAGGGCGGCGCCGGGGATCAGCCCGAGGAGCGGCGCGAGCGGATGCGCGCTCTGGTAGCCGCCGCGCAGCCTCAGCAGGGGGGATGCGAGCGCGTGCCGTCCGAAAGCCGCGGCGGCTGGCAGCATCGCGCAGAGTACGAGCGGGTTCGGGATACGCAGCCACTCGACGTCGATAAAAAAGACGGCGAGCAAAATCGAAAAGAAGACGGCGTCGCAGAAGAACGAAAAAGAGAATCCGTACCGCAAAAAAAGAAAAGCCCACAGCGCGCCGCAGAGCGCCTCGACCAGCGGGTCGCGGAGCGGGATGCGCTCACGGCATGTGCCGCAGCGCCCGCGGAGCGCGGCGTAGCTTACAAGCGGGACGAGCTCTGAGGCCTTTAGTACAGTGCCGCAGGCCGGGCAGTGTGAGCGCGGCGACACGATTGACATGTCGCGCGGAATCCGATAGACGCAGACATTCAAAAAAGAACCGATAACGGCCCCAAACACGAAGAAGAAAACCGCCGCGGTGATCGTCGGCGCGGAGAGGGAAGCGGGGATAATAATGGCTCAAAACCCCCTATAGAACGTGTAGACACCGAGGATGACGATCGAAAGCGCGTTGAACACGAGCGCGGCCAAAATACCATAGTGCATTTTATCCGACCGGCGCTTGTAGCGATTTCTGAACTGAACAAGGCTCAGCACGCAGAGTATGGTCCCGCCGGTCCAAAGCAGCTCGGCCGTGTAGAATAAATCGGGCTGCCATGAGCGCGGGGTCTTGCCGTAGAGCGCGTCGAAATAGGTCACGAGCTGCGGAAACGCGAGGCTTGAAATATAGAGGCCGGCGACCCACAGCGCCCACCCGGCCACGGAGAGCGCGAGGCCGATTTTTCCGCGTCTGTCGAGCCCGCGGCGGCGTTCGATCTTCCGGGGCGGGGCCTGATCAAAGATATTTCGCAATTCCTTGCTCATATCGCGGTCACTCCTTTTTGTGTCGATGAAACTCGGCTTTTTTGGCCAAATCCTAATGATCATTTTATCAGGGCGGCCGCTTTTTGGCAAGACGCGGCGAACATGATATACTGATCATACAAACTATACAAATCGGAAAGGGATGGTGTCCACAACAATGAACGTACTCTTGATCAATGGAAGCCCGAGGAAGGAAGGCTGCACGTTTACCGCGCTCAGCGAGGTTGCGGGGCGGCTCAACGCAAACGGCGTTGAAACGAACATTTTTCAGATCGGCAAAGAGCCGGTTCAGGACTGCGTCGCTTGTCACGTTTGCCGCGACACCGGCTACTGTGTGTTCAAGTCGGACAGGCTGAACGAGTGTGTCGACCTTTTAAAGCGCGCGGACGGCCTTGTCGTCGGCTCCCCGGTCTATTACGGCGGACCGACCGGCGCGATCTGCGCGTTTTTGGACAGGCTGTTCTTCTTCAAGAGCGCCTCCTACGCGCACAAACCGGCCGCGGCCGTCGTGAGCTGCCGCAGGGCGGGTTCGACCGCGGCGCTTGACCGCCTGAACAAGTATTTTACGCTTTCTTGTATGCCGGTCGTGACCTCGCAGTATTGGAACATGGTGCATGGCCATACGCCGGACGAGGTGCGTCAGGATTTGGAGGGGCTCCAGACCATGCGCACGCTCGGAAACAATATGGCGTGGCTGCTAAAGTGCATCGACGCGGCAAAGGGCAGCGTGCCGTATCCCGAGCAGGAGGAGCGCGTCGGGACGAACTTTATCCGGTGACGCGGTCGGTCAAACAGGCGGCTCTGCTTTTTTTGGAGCAGAACCGCCATAAAGACGTCTCGGGCGAGGAGCTGGCCCAACGTCTCGGCGTATCCCGCTCTGCGGTCTGGAAGGCTGTGCGCGCGCTCCGGAAGGATGGATACGAGATATTCGCCGCGACGAACCGGGGTTACCGGCTCGCGCCCGGCTCTGACACGCTTTCCGAACAGGGCATACGGCTCCGCTTGCCGCCCGGATGCGCATCGCTTTCGGCCGCGATTCTTGTCGAAAAGAGCATGGACTCGACGAACCGCGCCGCAAAGCTGCTCGCGCTCGAAGGCGCGGCGCACGGGACGCTGGTGCTCGCGGAGGGGCAGACGGGCGGGCGCGGGCGCTTTCTGCGACCCTTTTTTTCCCCCGCGGGAACGGGCCTTTATATGAGTCTGGTCCTGCGGCCGGAGGCGCGCGGCGCGGACGCGACGCTGATTACGATCGCGGCCGCGATCGCCGTGTGCCGGACGATCAAGGCGCTGACCTCCTTTGCGCCGCAAATCAAGTGGGTCAATGACATCTATTTGGATGGGAAAAAAATTTGCGGGATCCTGACGGAGGCGACCTCGGACTTTGAGAGCGGAGGCGTCACGAGCGTCGTCGTCGGGATCGGGCTGAATTATAATACGCGCGAGGACGAGTTCCCGCCGGAGCTGCGCGACCGCGCTGGCTCGCTATTCCCGGACGGCAAGGCCGCGATCTCGCGCAACGCTTTTGCCGCCGCGCTCGTATGCGAGCTGCTCCGCCTGTGCGAATCCGGCGCGCTCGCCGCGCGCGATTTTCTTTGCGAGTATCGGGCGCTCTCATGCGTGATCGGGCGCATGGTCGAGTATACGAAGGACGGCGCGTGCCGCCGCGCGCGCGCGGTCGGCATCGACGACGACGGGCGGCTGCTCGTCGAGGACGCGCAGGGCGGCGTGAGCGCCCTGTTTTCAGGCGAGGTCAGCCTGACATTGTAAAGCGCGTGCGCGCGCGCGTGGATATACGTTCCTTGACCTGCGAGCCGCATTACCCTACAATATAGACATTATAGATATTACAAAAGAAGGTAGGCGAACATCGCGTATGGACCTGCTTAACCAATTTCTGGCATTTGTCGGCGGTATGCACCTCTCGGCCTTGATCATCATCGGCCTGATCGTCGTCATCTTTCTTGTGGCGATCATTTTTAGCGTCACCTCTCGCGGCATGTACGCAAAGCTGCAAAAGGACCTCGACCGCCTTGTGGCATCCGGGCGGGCGGCCGTTTCCACGCTGGCGCCCGCGGCGGCGGTACCCGCAAACGCGCCCGCGACGGCTGACGACGCCGCCCGTCCTGACCGGCCGGACCGCTTTTCGGAGCCGCGCACAAAGGACCCGCTTCTCCGCGGGATCATTTCGGACTATGAGTCCGCGTGGGCGGGGCAGGACGGCGGCGCGGTCAACACGCAGGCGATCATTGAGAACCGCTTTAACGGCAAGATGAAGTCTTGGCTGCTCCGCGAGCAGTTCACGCAGCATTCGGTCTCGATCATGATCGTACTCGGGCTGCTCGGCACGTTCATCGGGCTCACAATCTCCGTACAGAGCCTCGTGCTGCTCTTTCGCGAAAGTGATGTGACGGAGCTTTTGCAATCGGTCGAGTCGGGGCTGCTCTCCGCGCTCGCGGGTATGTCCACGGCGTTTACGACAAGCCTTTTCGGGATTGCCTGCTCCGTCGTGGTCACATTTTTCAATGTCTTCTTTAACGTCGGGCAGGCGCGCGAGCGCGTGATGACGGCGATAGAGGAATACCTTGACAACACCGCCGCGGCGCGGCTTCGCGTCTATTCCGGCAGCGCGTATGAGGCTATGGACGGCGCGCTTCGCCGCACATTCATTGAGTTCGGCGAAAAGATCGCCGAGCGGTTTGACCGCTCGCTCCAGACGTTTCACGGCGATATTCGCGGGGTGGAGGATGCGAACAACAATTTGCGGAATACAATCGAGATGATGGACGCCTGCTTCGTCCGGGTTGCGGATGCCGTCAAAGCCTCGACGCGGCACATCGAGGACAACTATCAGGTCCTTTCCGGCCTGTCGGACGGCCTTGCGGCGACGCGGGACGCGTATGAGGCCGGTCGCAGGGAGAGCGCGGCGCATGCGGACAGGCTCGCAAAAAGCGTCGCGGACGCCTCGGACGCGATCTGCGGGCTCACGGCCGACTTGCGCGGCGAGGCGCAGAAGCGGCTCGACGACTTTGCGAACTATGACGCCGCGATCAGCCGTATGGCGCGGAGCGCGGAGCTGATTCGGGACGCCGTAGCGGCGATTCCGGAGCAAATGCTCGCGTACAGCGAAGCCCCGGGTATCCCGTCCGGCGCCGCCTCGCGCAGGCTCGCGGGCGGGCAGCGCGGCGAACCGCAAAACGAACGCCGATTTGGAAACGACAGTGTCGGCGACGGCGCGGGTGACGGCGGAGACGGCGGTGGGTGGAGCACAAAAGTATGAGGACAAGGGCGCGCAATTTTAGAAGGACCACCGCGGTGCAGGATTTCTGGCCCTCCTTCACGGACGTGATGTCGACGGTCGCGATGCTGCTGTTCTTTTTGATGCTGCTCTCCTATATCCAGAACATCATGACGGGACGGCGGCTCGAACACTCGCGCGGCGAGCTGGAAACCGCGCGGCAGAGCCTTGCCGACGCGCGGCGCGAGCTCGACGAGGCGCAGAGCGCCCTCGGGGAGACGCAAGCCCGGCTCGCTTATACCGAACAGCAGATCACGGAGAAGGAGAACGCGCTGCTGCTGCTTGAAAACGAAGTGGAACGCACGCGCGCCGAGGTTGAGCAAGGGCAGCGCGAGCTCACGCTCTCGAATCAGGAGATCGAGTCGCAGCGCGAGATCATCGCGATGAGCAATCAGGAACTCGGGGACCTGCGGGCAAAGCTCTCCGACATCGCGGTCCTGCGCGTAGACATCTTGGACAAGGTGCGCGGCTCGATCGAAACCGCGATCGGCAAATACACCGACGACGGCGAGGAGCGCGTGACGATCGGCCCGAACGCGAATATCATCATCAACGAACGGCTGCTCTTTGACTACGGCTCGTCGACGCTGAAGGACGACGCAAAGCAGCTTATGACCCAGCTCTCGGAGGCGTTTGAGCGGTTGCTGGACGACGAGGCGACACGGGCGTACATCGACTACATCAGCATCGAGGGCCACACGGACGCGGCGGGCAGCTCGGCGTTCAACCGCGGGCTCTCGGCGGACCGCGCCGTGTCCGTCGTGAACTATATGATGGAGGCAAACCCGCAGTTGGAAGAAAAGTACGCGCGCTATTTCGGGATCGGCGGCTTCTCCAAATTCCGCCCGCTCTCGGAAGCGTCGGACGAGGCCGCGATGGCGCAGAACCGCAGGATCGAAATTTCGGTCGTCGTAAAGGACGACAATATCCGCAAGATGATTGAGGACTATTTGGGGACCTCCGCGCCATGACGGGGAAACTGACGCGCGGCGTGATGTGGGACTTAAAGGTCTCCCTCTATTTAAAAAGGCGGCCGGGCCGCGCTTTTGCCCGCTTCCTCGCGGGTTGGGTCAGCCTGATATGGGGCGGGGCGCGGGACGCGGAGCGGTATTTTGACGAGGCGCTCGGGATCGACGCGGGCTGTTCTTTGGCGCGAATCGGCAAACTCTGCGCGCTGATCTGCCGTCGGCGCTATCGCAAAGCGGCCTTGACGCTCGAACGCGAATCGGCTAAAATAGTACACGGGAAGGTAGATCAATTCCGCTTGGGGAGCGCGATCAGTCAGTGCGCGCTCCTGCTCTTGCGCGCGGAGTCGGCGCACGGGCGGCGCGGCAGGGCGCGGGACGCGGCTTTGCGGCTGGCCGACGCTTTTGGCGGCGCGGTGAAAAAACCCGTATCGCCGCGTAAAGACAAGGCGGCTTCCGCAAATGGCTCCGCGGTTCGCGCTGACGCCGGTTCCGCCAAGGACCCCGACGACAGCGCCGATTCGACGGAACAGGCCTTGCGGCTGATTCGCTATGTCGAACTTGTCTGCCGGGATGCGGAAAGGGACCGCGGCCGCGGTCATGTCGGCGGTATCGGTGTCGGCGGCGGAACGCAAATAGGCGCCGAAGCGCCGCAGATCGGCGCGGAGCGCCGGGAGCTTGCGAGGGTCCTGTGCAAAATGCCCGGAGTTTTGGACGAGTTCCGGCTGATGATGATACGCGACGCGCGCGAAGGCGGGCTCGCTGGCGCCGACTGCCGCGTGTTCACATTGGACGAGCCCGCGGCGCTGCCGAGTGATTTTTTGAATCGCGCGTTCCGTCAAATGGTTTTTGCGGGGGATTTTCGCGGGGCAGGAGCAATGCTTGCCCATTTGAACGCGGACGGTTCGCAGGAGCGGATTACAAGGCCGAATCAGTGGCTTTACCTAAAGCTGTGTCTTGGCGCGGGCGCGGGCGACGCCGACGCG
>JAITSR010000199.1 GCA_031287655.1 Clostridiales bacterium | reverse complement strand
GACGCGCCGAAGATGATGTTGGCCTGCGGGTCCGCGGCCTTCTGGATAAACTCGGACGCCTTATAGATGTCGAACAGCCCAAGGTCCATGCCGCCCGTGATATTGAACAGCACGCCCATCGCGCCGTCGATCGAGGTTTCGAGCAGCGGGCTGTTGATCGCCTGCTTTGCCGCGTTCTCGGCCTTATTGTCGCCGGACGCGCGCCCGACGCCCATATGTGCGATACCCGTGTTCGCCATGATCGTTTTGACGTCCGCAAAGTCGAGGTTGATCAGGCCCGGCACCGCGATCAGGTCGGAAATGCCCTGTATGCCCTGCCGCAGCACGTCGTCGGCCTTGTTGAACGCCTCGATCAGCGAAATCTTCTTGTCGTCGAGCATAATCAGCTTGTCGTTCGGGATCACAAGGAGCGTGTCAACAGCCTCTTTCAGGTTTTGGATACCCCTCTCGGCGTTCTTCATGCGCTTTAGGCCCTCGAACGTAAAAGGCTTTGTGATCACGGCCACGGTCAGCACGCCCATCTCCTTTGCGACCGTCGCGACAATCGGCGCCGCGCCCGTGCCGGTGCCGCCGCCCATGCCCGCCGTGATGAACACCATGTCCGCGCCTTTGATCGCCTGCGCGACGTCGTCGATGCTCTCGTTTGCCGCCTTCTCACCGATCTCGGGGTTCCCGCCCGCTCCAAGACCCTTTGTCAGCTTGTCCCCAAGCTGGATCTTTGTCGTCGCTTTGGATGCGAGGAGCGCCTGCTTGTCCGTGTTGAGGGAGATAAACTCCACGCCGCGCAGACCGAAGTCAACCATTCGGTTCACGGCGTTGTTGCCGCCCCCGCCGACGCCGATGACTTTTATTTGGGCAAAATCATTCTTTTCCAAATCTAGCTCAAGCAATTGAAAGCCCCCTTATTTTTCGTATGTAGACGCCAAACCCAAAAGGGATCCATATAAATATATATTACATCGTGCATTTAAGCAAGCGTTTTCTGCCGGACGCGTGTATCATCGCCGTCATCTATCCATTATCCTCTAAAAAATCCGCTTTAAAAGTTCGATCGCGCGGCGAAAGAGCGAGATGCCGATCGCGGGCTCTCTGTTTTTTAGCATCTGGACGTCGCTGCCGTAGGGCGGCTTGCCCTTCCCCATGCGCGCGACATGCTTTACTATGCCCTCCGCGAGGATCGACTCGATTTTCTGGCTGCTGTAGGCCCGCGCGGGATAGACGCGGACAGGCAGCCGGAACACCTCGTTCGCGATCTGCTTGTTGCCGTCAAAATAGGAGATGCCGCCGCCCGTCAGCACGACGCCCGCCCCGAAGTCAAACTCGATCCGGTTGTCGTTCAAAAGGTCCCTGCAAAGCGTCATAATCTCATAGACGCGCGCCTCGATCACCTCGATGATCTCGGAGATCACGACTCTCTTTCGCGTGTTGTCGTTGATGTCGTTCACGTACAGTTCCTGATCTTTTTGGATCAGGGAGGACAGCGCGAGCCCGTAGTCCTTTTTGATCTTGTCCGCGTCCGCGTATGGGATTTTCATGCCGATCGAGATGTCGTTCGAGATATGGTCGCCGCCGACGAGTACGGACTCATAGAAAAACAGCCGCCCGTTTTTAAACACGGAGACGTCCGTAACGCTCGCGCCGACGTCGATCAAAATCACGCCCATCTCCATTTCCTCGGGCGACAGGATCATCTCGCTCAGCGCCTGCCCCGAGATCACGAGCCCGTCGATTTTGATCCCCGCGCTCTCGATGCACTTGATGATGTTCGAGATCGACGTGAACTTGCCCGTCACGATGTCCGCCTCCAGCTCCACGTTTACGCCGACCATGCCGATCGGCTCCGCGATCCCGCCGTAGCCGTCGATGATGAACTGCCTCGGGATCACGTCGATGATCTGCGCGTCCTCCGGCACCTCGACGCTGCGGACCGCGGTCATGAGCTTTTCGACGTCGTTTTTCTGGATTTCCCGGTTGTCGCCGGAGACGGCGACCGCGCTGCGGTTTGTAAAGACGTCGACATGCAGACCCATCACGTTGATGTACGCCGAGCCGATCTTGATCCCGGCGGACGCCTCGATCTGCCGCAGCACGTCCGTAATCGCGCGCGCAACGCTCTCAATGTCGACGATCAAGCCCTTCCTGACCCCGAGACAAGGCGCGACGCCTTTGGCGAGCGTTTCCACCTGACCCGCCTTGTTGAGCTGCCCGCACAACACGCACACCTTTGACGTCCCTATGTCAATCGCAACAACCAACTCTCCCACGCGAGCACCTCCATCATTAACTCATGACCATACCGATTCAATACACATATCAACATCTTATCCCTTTTGTCCGTCCGATTCAAGCGTCAAGCCTTCAAAGCTCACGCGTCGCGAGCAGTCCGCTCGCTCAAGCGTCGGGCGCGTCGGGAATGAACACGGGCTTTGCGGTATTTGAAAAACACACAAGGCCGACCGCTCCGGGTTCCAGCCCGTGAAAGACGATCTCCTTTGCCGCGCTGACACGGTAATAGATGTCCGTGCCGTCGCCCAAGTCCACCGAAAGGCCGTCGTCCAATGTGAGCCGAATGTTCATACGGTTCCGCACATCAATTGAGCGGACCTTCCACGCGAACACGTCCTCGCTGTCGCGGTCCGCCTGCCGCAGCGCGTTGATGATCGTCAGCACGGCCTCGATCCCCGCCTCGTCCGCGACGACGAGTTTTTTGCCAAGCGCGTAGTCCGCGAACGAAAGCCCGACGGCCACGGGGAGCTCCGCCGAGCGGTAGTTTTTCAAAATGTCCACGACGTAGCCCTCCTCGTCAATCAGAAGGCCCGAGTCAAAATATGGCACAACGACCGATTTGCTGCGTTCCTCCACCGCGATACTGATCTTGTTTGGCAGCTTGTAATGAACCTGCACGCTCTTGACATAAGGACACGCAAACGAGATCGCCTGTTCCGCGGCGGCGCAGCGAAACGCAAGGAGTTTTAGGAGGTTTTTGCCGCGCAGCGCGGTAAAGCCGTTCTGACCGGTGCGGAGCCCGCTCTTTGTGAGGATTTGATTTTCGCTGTAATAGAGGTTCCCCCGCACCTCGATCTCCGAGACCGAAAACAGCGGGGACGCCGAAAGAAGTGTGAGGATCAGCGCGGTGAGCGCAAAGACGAGCGCAACTTTCCCGGCCGTATGCCGCACTCGCGCAGAATTTGCGGCCGTTTCCGGCCGATCCCTTTCCTCCGCGGCGCGGACGCCGACATTTGCCGTATTCCGTCCGGTCTCCTTGTCGGCGCGGTTCTCGCGCCGGTTTTCTCTTATGTCCATAACCCCGCTTCTCATTTGTAAAGCATAACACTACGCGCGCATAATCATACCATTTTTGACATCATTTTTCAATACCCAACCGAACAGTGAAAATAAGGCGGGAGCGGGCTTTTGAAGGTCAGGCGCTCGCCGGTGACCGGATGGTTCAATTCCAGAACCGTCGCGTGAAGCAGCTGGCCAAACCGGATCGCGTCGGCAATTGACGTCTCCCGCTCCGAGGGCGCGGCGGCGTCCTGCGCGGCGCAGGCGGGGTGGGCGTCAGCTTGCGCCGCGCAGGCAAGGCGGGTGTCCGCCGCGTCCGCCCCGAGGGATACGGCGCTCGCGCGGGCGGGGCGGCGTCCTGCGCGGCGGGCCGCCCCATATACGGGATCGCCCGCGACGGGATGCCCGATGTGCGCGAGGTGAACGCGAATCTGATGGGTCCGGCCCGTCAGGATTTCAAGCTCCAGCCAAGTATACGGGCCGGGGAGACGGCGCACGACGCGAAACAGCGTGACTGCCGCGCGGCCGCCGCCTTCCAATACGGCCATGCGCTTCCGGTCGGTCGGGTGGCGGCCGATCGGAAGTTCGATCCTGCCGGAATCCGGCGCGACATGCCCGCGCGCGATCGCGTTGTAGAGCTTTCGCACGCGCCGCCCCTTAAAATCCGCGGCAAGCCCCTGATGCGCCGCGTTTGTCTTTGCGGCGACGATCAGGCCCGACGTATCCTTGTCGAGCCGGTGGACGATTCCGGGCCGGACGACGCCGTTGATGTCCGACAGGCTGTCCGCGCAGTGATACAGCAGCGCGTTCACGAGCGTCCCGTCCGGATTCCCGTTCGCGGGGTGGACGACCATGCCGCGCGGTTTGTCGACGACAATGATATGCGCGTCCTCAAACACGATGTTCAGTTTGATGTCCTGCCGCAGCAAATCAAGCGGCTTTGGCTCGGGGCGAAAAAGCAACACCTCGTCGCCCGGCTTCAGACGGTGATTTTTGGCCGCAGGCGCGCCGTTCACAACGACGCGGCCCTCCGCCAGCAGCTTTTGTATAAAACTGCGGGAGAGCCCTTCCGCGTTCGCGGCAAGCCAGACGTCGAGGCGCGCGCCGCCCTCCTCACAGATCAGGCGCGTCATCTTCTTTGCCGTCCGGGGGGATTTCCGGTATTTTCGCGTCAAACACGCCGCCCCGCAGAGTGCAAATAATCAAGAGCGCCGCGCCTAACACGATACTGGAATCCGCCGCGTTGAACGTCGGAAAATTATAACCGAAAATATAAAAGTCGAGAAAATCCACGACGCTGCCGACGAGCAGGCGGTCGATATAGTTGCCCAGCGCGCCGCCGATCACAAAGGCGAGCGCAAAGAGAAAGAACGTTGACTTTGCGCGGACCAGAAAGACGATCATCACAACGAGCATAACGGTCGTCAGCACGAGAAAAAACACGCGCGAATTTTGCAGAATGCCCCACGCCGCGCCGCTGTTGCGATGGCAGGTGATGTAGAAGAAACCCTCGATCACGGGGATCGGGCTTCCGCCGATCCCGACGGCGCCGAGTACAATCTGCTTTGTAATCTGATCCACGGCCACGATGAAGAAAATGAGAAGAACAGCCAAAAACGTCAAAAAAACACCTCCTAACGATAGTCCGCGAGATACCAGCCCTCAAAGCCGACGAACGGGTTCCAAGCGCACGGGTATACGCCGCCCCGCACGTCGTTCCCATACACGAGCGACGAGGCCTGAAAATACAGGCCCGCATACGGCGCGTCCGCCTGCAAAATCGCCGTCAGGTCGGAGAAGGCGGCCCGCCGCTCCGGCTCTCCGTTTTCCATGAACAGCTCGCCCGCGAGCCTGTCGGCCTCCGCGTTTTCATAGCGGGCGAGGTTCATCTCGCGGCCGCCCGAAAACCACGCCTCGGAATAGAGCTCGGTCATATCCGGGAACGGGCCGACGCGATAGCCCAGCAGGACCATGTCGAACGCGCCCTCCGCGGCCTTTTGCAGCAGCGACTCCCCCGTCTCCTTTTGGATATTGACGGTCAGACCGTTCAAAAGCAGCTCCCGCGCGAGGGCCTCCGCGACCGCGACATGATCCGCGTCCGCTTCATTGACGAGCAGGTTCAGCTCGAGCCGACGCCAGCCGCTGCCGACATCCCCGTAATAGAGCCCGTCGTCGAGCCGGAAGCCCTCGCTTTCAAGGATCGCGCGCGCGGACTGCGGATCATACGCCGTCGACACAAAACCGTCTCCATAGAGCCAGCTCTCCGGCTGCACAGGGAACTCCGCGGCGGCGCCCCTGCCGTCCAGCGCGGTATTCACAACGGCCTCGCGGTCGATGAGCTTTGTGATCGCGCGGCGAACGCTCGCACTCGTCACGCCGCCCCCGCAGTTAAAAGCAATCAGCGCAAACTCCCGCTCGGAGTAGCGCTTCATCTGCATCTCCGCACTGCCGTAATACCGAAAAAAGTCAAAACCCCGTGAAAAGAAAACGTCGACACTCCGGTCCCGAAACCGGGGCAGCGCGGCCTCTTTTGGATCGAAAAACAGAAACTGCGCCGTCTCGACATAAGGCGGACGGGCAGGGGGGCTTGCAGACGGGCTCGCAGACGGGCTTTGGCTGTCTGACGAGTCGCCGCTATCGCCCGACGAACCGGAGATGTCCGCCGACGAATCCGCGCCGCCTCGCGGGGCCGCCCAGACCTCGTTGACCGCGAGTGTGAGCGCCCCGCCGCCCTCGCCTCCGCCCCCGTCATAGCGCAGAAAACGATAGGGCCCCGTCCCGACGAGCGCGCCCGCGAGGTTCGCGCCCGCGGCAAGGCCATCGAGCGCCTCAACCGGAATGTGCGCCGGGGCGATCGGGAAGATCAGCGTATACGGCGTGAACGAGTTCGGCTTTTTCAGCGTCAGGCGGAGCTCCCGCGCGGAGACGGCCTCAAAAGCGCTGATGTTCGCGAGCATGTCGGCGTATGGACTCAGAGCGCCGTAGGCGCGAATCCGGTCGGCCGAGTCGACGGCGTCATACGCGGTAAAGGCGCGCCCGTCATGCCAAGTTACGCCTTCCCGCAGGCCGATTGTCCAGATGAGCCCGTCCGCGGACGGCGCCCAGCTGTCCGCGAGCGCAAATTCCGCGGCGAGACCGGGGCCGGGCTTTGCAAGCCCCTCATAGACAAGCCCGAGCATCGCGCGGGTATAGACGTTCGCGGTCAGGAAAGGGTTAAACGTGTCCGGCCCGGTCGCGTAGATACGCAAAGCCCCGCCGCGCACCGGTCCCTCGTCCAGACTGTAGTCGCCGCTGTATATCCCGCTGTTCAGACGCGGCTCCGCGACAGCCTCGCCGCCCCCCCGCGGCGGAATCAGCCCTGCGCATCCTGCAAAGGCAAGGAGCGCCGCGGCCGTATAAACAATCGAGACAAGCGCGACCGCGCGCCGAAAAATAAAACGGCTATAGCGCATCGGAGATGATCCGGACCCTTTCGACCGTCTCGGCCTTCCCGCTGTCCGGGTCGACGTCCGCAATAACCGCATTCAGCTGCCTGCGCCCCACCGCCGGTGAGAAGCGCTCCGGAATCTGCGTGCGGAACCTCCTTACGGCGGGCTCACGGCTCACGCCGATCACCCCGTCCGCGGGGCCCGTCATGCCGGCATCCGTCAAAAAAGCCGTACCGCCCGGCAAGATGCGCTCGTCCGCCGTCTGGACATGCGTATGCGTCCCGACGACAAGGCTCGCCCTGCCGTCCACATGGTAGGCGAACGCGCATTTCTCCGACGTCGCCTCCGCGTGCAGGTCGACGAGAATCACGCGCGCGCGCTCCCGCAGCCGCGCAAGCTCCCGGTCAGCCGCCGCGAACGGGCAGTCGCAGGAGTCCATGTAGAGCCTGCCGAGCAAGTTGACCACGCCGACCGGCCCCTCCGGCGTTTGCACGAGAACGGCGCCCGCCCCCGGATTGCCCTCCGGCCAGTTCGCCGGGCGGATCACACGCTCGTTTTCCTTGATGAGCGAAAAGACGTCCTTATCCTTCCATGTGTGGTTCCCGAGCGTAATCACATCCACGCCATAGCGGAACAGCGCGTCCGCGGCCGCCCTCGACAGGCCCGTTCCGCGCGTCGCGGCGTTCTCCCCGTTCGCGACGCAAAAGTCGATCCCGCGCTCCGCCCGCAGCCGCGGCAGATATGTCTCAATGGCCTTGACGCCGAGGTCGCCAAAAACATCGCCGATAAATAATATTCTCAAAAAACCGCTCCTTTACAACAATTGTGTTTCAAGGTTCCCAAAACAAACAAAAAGCGTGAACGAAGGACCCCTATATTCACGCTTTTGCTTACTATTTTACATTTTCCATATCACTACCATTTTGTTGCGTTTTACTGTCGTCTTGCTATTTTCAGTCTTTTCGCGCCTGACATTCTCATGGGGTCCAGGGGCATCGGTTTCCCGGTGGGAGACCGATGTTACCCGCCTGGTTTCTGAATCCGAAGCCCCTGGTCGTTTAGGGGTCCGGGGGAATTCGAAACCCCCGGCGCGTTTTTGGTACTTTTTCCGCGGTGA
>JAITSR010000184.1 GCA_031287655.1 Clostridiales bacterium | reverse complement strand
ATCCGTAACTATAACGCGGATACCGGACGTAATCTTTATTATGCGGATACGGAGGCGTTACAGAACCGCGATCCCAAAGCGGCGCCATATATTCGGGAATATTATGCGAAAAACAATATCACATACCGCAGCGCGCGCCGCACTTGGATTTATGCGCTCAATCTCGTCTCAAATCTGATGATGGATCATCGTCATGGAGGAGAGATTCGGTTCATGTGCTTTAATAATTTAGCGAATACCTCCGGACAATCCTGCATCGAAACCCCAAAAGAAGGGGTCGTCTTGCCGTTTTGCGGCTTGATATACGAGCGAATGTCCCGAACGACCGCGGCATGGCCTCTTAAAATAGAGGGTTATGAGCCGACGAGCAGAAAACCGATCGAAATACAGGCCGCGTGGGACAAAAACCGTTGCAAGCTGGTGTTGTACCTACTAAACCGAAGTCATGAAGATACGATTGTTTCGCTTGACTTGACAGGGCTGGGCAAAACTTTTACCCATGCGCTTTCTTACAAAATGCAGGCATGTGAAGGCGCGACGCAGGAGACCGTCAAGACGCACGGCAACCTGAGTACGCAAATCCGCCATATGCCAATACTGCCTGACAATCCAAATTCATTTGACATTCCGGCCTTTTCTTTCACAGAAGTGGTTGTCGACTGATTTTTGGATCGCTTCAGCGGGCGCTCACCGGGCGGTCTCCGGCGGGCGTCCGTCTGTTTTTTGTCTCCACTGTAATTGTCTTTTGCGCTTTGCGGACGTATAATGTGCGCAAATTCGGAAATAAAGGGAGGCTGACCATGTCTGCTGCAAAGAAACCCGCGGATCTTGTCAATCCGTACATTGGCTCGATCTCGCATCTGCTCAAATCCACGCTGCCGGAGGTGCTCGTGCCGTACAGCTACATTCGCGCCTGTCCGCGCGTCGGCGAGAGCAACGATTCCTACTCCAATGATTTGATTTACTGCTTCCAGCTGGGTATGGCGGGTATTATGCCGGGGCGTTCCGGGGATTTTCGCAATACCTATGACCACGCGCGCGAAAAGGTCCGCTGCTATCAAAGCGACTTCCGGCTTGAAAAATACGGCATCCGCGTCGAGTCGGCCGTCACAAGGCACGCGCATCTCTACCGTTTTCATAATGCGCCCGAGGTGCGGCTCTCAGGCCCGGAGGGGAGCGAAATCGCCATAGACGGCGACACGGCGCGCATCCATGTGCCGGTGCGCGACGAAGGCCGTGACCTGCCGGGCGAGTTCATTGTGCTAAAGGCCAACCGTCCCTTTCAGCTTGCGCAGCCGGGGGCCGCGGCCTCATCAACCTCGACGGCGCGCATTGCGGCGTGGGAATCGCCCGCCGCGCCGCCGCCGGTGGCGGTGACGCTGGCGATAGACCCCGCTGTGGCGACGGAGTTCTATGCCGCCGTTTCATATATCTCATATGACAAGGCCGAGGAAAGTCTGCGCCGCGAGGTCACGGATTTTGACGCAGCCGTCGCGGGGGCGTATCAGATATGGAACGACCTGTTGGGGCGTTTTCAGGTGGAGGGCAACACGGAGGACCGCCGGATTGTGTTCTACACCGCCCTATACAGGGTGTTCCGCCGCATGGTTGATTTTGGCGAGTACGGCCGGTATTTTAGCGGTTTTGATCAAAAGATCCACGACGGCGACCACTTTTACACGATCGACCCGCTGTGGGACACGTTCCGTACCCCGCATCCGCTGCGGATGCTCGCCGCGCGCGAGGACGAGGAACAGATGTTGCAAAGCTATGTGGACATGTACAAGCAGTCGGGGATCATGTCCTCTTTTACCGGGAAGTTTTCCGAGCGGCCCGCGATGATCGGCTTTCATGCCGCCGCGCTGTTTGCCGACGCCTACGCGAAGGGGCTGAAAGCCGACTATGAGACGGCGTATGAGGGCATCCGCAAAAACGCGATGGAGCAGGGGATGCTGCCGCACACGAGCAGCAAGCTCCGCCATACGGCGCTCGAAAAGTGCTATCTTGAAAAAGGCTATTATCCCGCGCTGAAAAAGGATGAGGTCGAAACCACACCCAACGTGAACAAATTTGAGCGCCGCCAATCCGTTTCGGTCACGCTGGAGCACGCGTATGACGACTGGTGTACGGCAAAGCTCGCCCGCGCGTTGGGCAAGGAGGAGGACGCCGCTTATTTTGCCCGCCGCGGGGAAAACTGGCGGAATCTGTATCATGAGGGCTTCGGCCTGTTCGCGCCGAAGGACATCGACGGCGACTGGTTTGAAGGCTTTGACCCGATGCTGGGCGGCGGGCAGGGCGGCCGCGCGTGGTATGCCGAGAACAACGGGTATACATGGGCATGGTCGGTCCCGCACAATATCGAAGGCTTAATTGAGATCATGGGCGGCCCTGAACAGGCCGAGCGCAAGCTGGACGAGCTGTTCCGCATGAACTGCGGCCCGACCAGCAAGTATGTGTACATGGGGCAGTTCCCCGACTCCACCGGCCTGATGGGGCAATTCGCGATGGGCAACGAGCCGTCGTTCCATATTCCATACCTGTACAATTACACCGGGCACGCGTGGAAAACGCAAAAGCGTGTGCGTGAGCTGATGAACGTATGGTATATCAATTCGCCGATCGGAATCTGCGGCGACGAGGACGAGGGCACGCTCTCGGGCTGGCTCGTCTTTTCGGCGCTGGGCTTTTTCCCCACATGCCCGGGCAGCCCCCGCTACGCGATCGGGTCGCCGCTGTTTGACCGCGCGAGTCTGGACGTGGGCGGCGGCAAGCGGTTTACGGTCATAAGCGCGGGCGCGGGCGACGGGCTGCGCTATATTCAGTCGGCAAAGCTCAACGGCAAGCCGTTAGCGGCGCCCTTCTTAGACCACAGTGAGATCGCCGCGGGCGGGGAACTTGTGCTTGTGATGGGCGGCGAGCCGGTTGAGGTGTGGGGCGCGTAATGAGCAATGCGTGTCAATGAACGCGCGAAATGAACGTACTTCAATCGGGGCGCCGCGTGTCTGATCGAACCATAGCTAGCCGGTTTTTTCGTTTTTTTCTAATTTGGGGTGTCTGACGGGTGGCGGATCGTAATTCTGGTTCCCCCGCCGCGAATGTCCCGTGTGATTTCCATGCGGCTGCGGTCGCCGTACACGAGCCGCAGCCGCCGGTTCACATTCGCGATGCCGACGCGCGCGTCCCGCGCGGGGTCTTGATCGGCGAGGCGGCGGTTCAGCGCGTCGATCGCTTCGTCGCTCATGCCCGCGCCGTTGTCGGCCACCTCATAGATCATATCCCCGGTCAGGGGATCCGCCGAGGCCGAAACCCGAATGAGCCATTGGCCGTCTCTGCCGCGAAAACCGTGGACGATCGCGTTTTCGACGAGCGGCTGCAAGATCAGCTTGATCGTCTCGCGATGCAGACATTCCGGGTCGATCTCATAGTGAATGTCGAGGCGGGAGTGATAGCGCACGCGCTGAATGTCGAGATACGTCTGCGTGATCTTGACCTCGTCCGCGACGGTCACGATATAGCGCTCCGTGTCATAGGCGTCCCGCAGCAAAGAGGAAAGGTTTGAGATCAGCTGGGTCGCGATCGTGTCGCGCTTTGTCTCGCTGATGATGCTTAAATTGATGAGCTGCAGCGTATTAAACAGGAAATGCGGCTTGATCTGCGCCTGCAGCGCCGCGATTTGCGCTTCTTTTAAACGATACAAATTCTCTGTCAGCTCGTTTGCGATCAATTCGTTTTTTTGAGAGATGTCTGTCACATAGTGCGCGATGTGAAAAAACTCGCTCAAAAGATGGGAGGTCCGGTCCTGCGCGCCCGGTTTTTTCAGCAGTTCCAAAACGCCCGTGACGGAGCGGTAATGGCGAAATGAAATGAACAGCGCGAGGATTACGGAGGTCAGGAAAATCACGCCCCCGCCGCTCAAAATCAGAAAATTGATGAATTGATAGTTTTCGGCGATGTTCTGCCGATGGCTGTATGACATAATCAGCAGCCGTGACTCCGTGCTCTTTGCGACCGAAATGAGGTAGTCGCCGTAGAGGATGTGATTTCCGTCGACGTTCTTTGCGGAGTTGAACGCGGCGTAGGTGTCGTCCCGCTCAAACATGGTTTTGTTGATCATCCCGGCCACGTCGCTGTAGAGGATCAGTCCGATGTCGCTGACGATGAAAATCAGATCGGGTCGTTTGACAAAAGTGCTCACAACAATATCCGAAAACCGCGCGAAATCCACCTTTGAACAGAAAAGCCCGACGGTCTTCCCCTCCTCGTACAGCTCGCTGCAAATATAGATCGCGGAAAAATGTTCCGAGCCTTCCTTTCGCGGGAACATGATGAACGGGAGTTTTGTCGCGCGGTATGTTTTCAGCCAATCGTCGGCCGGGTCGGCGCCCGCCATGCGCCGCAGACCGTCGGATGAGAGCGCGACGCCGCTGCGAAAGCTGTAAACATAGGTCTGCTCGACCAAGTTTGAGCCGCGCTCGAGGCTGTGAATCAGCTGCCGCGCGTTCGCGAAAACAAGCTCCGCCGCGGCGGCCGCAGCTGCCGGGGCCCCCGTGCCATCCGGCCCCGGATCCCACGAGACGGAAAGAAAATCCCGAACGGCGCGTGAGGCGGACGCGATGTTGTAGTTCTTATGAAAATCCTCCGTCAGGCTTTCGTAAATGTTTTTGGACTGCAGAGCGCTGATCATTGACTGCTCGGCGATCTCATTGGTCAGCACATAGTCGTAGTATTGATAGACAATAAAGCAGAACGGAATGAAAATCAGCAGGATGATTCCGATAAAACCGAACACATATTGAAAAAACACGCTCTTGATACCATAATCGCGAAACGCCCGCCGGACCCCGGTACTCTTGTCCATTTTCTCCTCCGCTTACGCTCTGGAATTGGGTGAATCAACCCGGATACACTCATTATACTCTAACCGGGAGTGACATAAAACGTAAAACTTGGATCTGTCGCTCGCAGTCCGCTCGCTCCCCGCTAGGGAACCCTATGGTTCCCTTCGGCGGCTGCTTCGCAGCCTGAGCACCCTCCTTACTGCGGACAAAGGGCTACCGCCCCTTGTCAATCCCC
>JAITSR010000008.1 GCA_031287655.1 Clostridiales bacterium | reverse complement strand
CCAGTCGTCGTCCAACGCTCGCCTATCTGTGAACCCGAAATAATGATTCCTTTATCGTCAAATCGCAGCACTGTTGGCAGCCAGTCCACATAAAATTCATTGTGTGATTTCGGGAATAGTTTTCTAGTTTTTCCGGTCGGGTCTATACATGATAGGCCCTCGATTTTAATCACAAAGTTCAATTTCTCATTTGTATAAACGCCGTTTTGCGGAAAAATATTAGGGCTCGGTATACGATTGACATCTAAAAATGAGAGCATTGTGTCTTCATGGCAGGTCCAGTTTCCAACAGAAATTTCAAGGGATAATTTTTTAGCTGGGAATGAATCAAACAACAGATCCGCCATACCAGCGTAATCCCGCAAGAACTGTTTAAAACCCTCCGCTCCGGGCGGCTTTCCCGCATAATATGGCTGGGCTTTGTCTCTATTCCATATATAATCCAGATAGGACGTTCCACGGTCTTTTTCGAGATAATCAATCGTCGCTTCGGTGTTATCTCTGTATAAATAAAGCAGCCATGGGTTTAATGATTGTATTATCTCCATAATTTGGTTAATAAAACTTTGTAATTCCACATACGACCGATTCTTAAACAAAAATGTAAAAATCTGAAACTGGAAAAGCGCACTGTCGATAATATAGACTTTTTTTCGATCTTTCAACGCTTTTTCGGTAAAATGCGCCCACTTCTCCAAGGCGAACTTTTTGTATCCATCAAGAGGAAACTTCCAAACGTCAAACTCCAACAACGCCTGATAAACATTCTCGTCGATTTTATCCATATAATTCCATTGAATTTCGGGTAAATGAATACCCACGGTGCTTTTTCTGAATACAGCTATATGATTGAGGATGTCAGCCGCTTCTGGATATGTTTTAATAAATCTGTCATATTCGTCATGTGTGAAACCGGCTTCATCAAAAAACAAAACAGGATGCGGCATAGCTACTTCATGTACCCACTCCGCATTTATACCATTACGCTCAAGCTGTATCTGTACAAATCGGGCATTTGTAGTTTTGCCTGTTGAGGGCAATCCCTCTAAAACGATAAGTTGGGAATCAACCATTTTTATCCTCAGACTCTCTTGCGAAATTTGTGTCTGATAACAAAGAAGCGGTCGCCCGCTTCCCTCTGTTGCGTACCTTAGTTTATGCTGTCCAGTGGAATGAAGCTGTCGGGGGCGGCGGCGTATTCTTTTCTTCCTTGACGGATGATTTCCTTTTCGTCGTCTGTCAAGTCCGTTTCTACAATAACCTTTTCATATGCCAACATATGAAGCAGAGGGCGCAACGCTATCAATTCCTCGTCCGGTATAACGGCAATGCAATCTAGTACTTCTTGTCTCATGGTCATCTCTGTCACCTTCCTTTATAGGCTTGTCCGCGAGGTTCAATTTTATAAATTGCTACAACACTTTCTGTAACGTCAAACAGGATTCGGTAACCGCCTATCCTTACCCTGTAGCCGTCACGCCCCTCGAGGGCTTTTATGTCGCCTTGCGGTGGTTCCTTTTCCAGTTTACGCAACGCGGCTTTGATTCTGCTTTTGACGGGCTCATTCAAGCGCTCGAGGTCTTTTGCCGCCTGTGGAGACAATACCGCTTTCATGATACCACCGTTCCCACGTTCCCCACTTGCCCGCCGTCCCGCTCCACCGTCTCATTGATCGCCCGACTACACGCTCATTGTACCGCACTTCGATGCCATTAACAAGTGTACATTATAGAAAAAAATGACATTTAATAGCGGGGAGCGCGCGGACTGCGCGCGACGTGTTTGTATTGTCAGGCCGCATATGGTATAGTTCTTGGGAATATGCTTTAAAGTCGCGGAGAATGGAAGATATATGCCGACAAAAGATAAAAGCGGTTTTGAGGGACTGCAGAGAGATGAATATGGCCGGGAAGACGATCGGCGCGCCGACCGCTTTGGCGGCGGGGATCGGCAAAACGGCGAATTGATTGACGAGCGGCGGCAGGCCGGGACCTCCGCCGACGTCGACGTCGAAGCGTCAAACGGGTATCGGATCGTCTTTGCGCTGATTTTGATCGCCGTGGTCGTTGCGGTCGCGCTCTCCCAATTTCGCGGCACGGACGAGGGAAGCGCTTTTTTTAGCGGAATCGGCGCGCGGGCCTCCGTTTTTTTTGACTCCCTGACGACAAAAGGCGCCGACGCAGCCGGGGCGGACAAGTCCGGAGCTTCCGCGTCGGATTCGGCGAAGGCGCGGGCGGCGGCTGGCGCCGCCGAGGCTGCGGACACCGCGGAGGCGATTGCGGACGCATGGGACGCCGTGGACACCGCGGACGGCGCGAGTTTACCCGGCGAAACCGAAGGCGCGTGGGACGGCGCGGGCATACGGCTCCCGCTCCTTTCGATCTCATACGACGCGGCCGAGGAAACGGAGTTCTGCCTCTATCTCGACTACATCGCGGAGTGCTCGCGCGACGCGTTCCTCCTGCTCGACAAAAACGGCGCGGAGGTGTTCCAAAAAAACATCGAATTTTTGAAGCCCTCGCTGCAAAAGCGCGGCGGCTATCTTTTGGTCTGCGACATCGGCGGGCGGACCGCGTTTGTGATGAAAGGCAAAAAGCTCGTGTGGGAGGAGACGTTTACGGACGGGATCGTCAACGCCTCGATCAACCAAAGCGGCTATCTCGCGATCGTGCTCGAGGCGACAGGCTACCGGAACAGCGTGCGTGTGCTCGCGCCCGTCGGCAAGATGCTGTTCGACTGGGTCGTCGCCGACGACTATGTCGTCGGGTCGGAGGTCACGCCGTCCGGAAAAGCGCTCCTGATCAATCGCCTGAAAACCGCCGGGATTAGCGTGTTCTCCGAGCTGGAGTTTTTGGATATGAAATCGGAGCCGTTCCTGACGCTGGATTCGGACGAGGAACAGGTCTTTTTGGGCGCGCGCTGCTTAGAGGACGACACGCTCGCGGCGGTCACGGAGACGGTTTTTTTGCTGTACTCCGGCGACAGGGAGCTTATATATGAGGAGACGTTCGACGCCGTGATGGCATTTTGCGAATTTCCGCGCAAAAAGGCCGTGCTCGCGGCGCAGCGCGGCGGGCGTGTGTTTCTCGTCGAATACGACCCTAAGGAGGCTGCCGACGCGAAGGACGATAAGGAGACCGACAGCGGTACAGACATCGGGGCCGACGGCGGCGACACCGACGACGCGGTCGGCAAAGGCGTGGGGCGCGCGCTTTTGGAAGCTGAGCAGCCGATCCTGAACATGGCTTCGGACGGCGTGCGGCTTTTTGTGAATTTCGGTGATGAGGCGATTGTGATAAAGGATAACGGGAAGCAGCCGCTCACGCTCAAGTTCCGGGCGGACGCGCTCTATGGCGACCTCTCCGAAAAGCTCGGTCTGCTTGTCGTCACAAAAAAGAGCGCAAACCTGTACGAGTTCTGACCGCCGTGCGGCACACGGCGCTTTTACAGCATGTCACCACTTCGCGGCATAGCCGCGAATGTGGCGATAAAACGATCAGCTTAGGGAGTGGAGGACAGAATGGATAGAAACTGGCTGGACATCGGCGTGCTTGTAGTGATCGGGGTATTTTTCCTGATCGGGCTTTCGAGCGGACTGATCTTTTCCGCGTTCCGCCTTGTCTCAATGGTTATCGCGATGTTTATGTCGCTCTCGTTTTATGAAAAACTCGCGGGCTTCATCTATGGAACATACGCCGAGACGCTGGTCTACAGCTTTATCAGCGACGGCTTCCGCTCAAATCCGGAGGCCAGCGCCGCGCAGCTTGCGCTGGATGTCGACGGTGTGCTGGCTGAAATCATTCAAATGCTGCGGCTGCCAAACGGTGTCGCGGAGGCCGTTTTCTCAAAACCCGCGAGCCTTGACGTCATAGCGCGCACGGACCTGTTCAGCGAAGTCGACATCATCGGGTATTTTAGTACACAGTGTACGCGCGCGGTCATCTCGCTGCTCTGCGTGATCGTCGTCTACGTCGTGATCCGCACGCTGATCTCAATCCTGAAAATCTTCCTCGACGAGCTTGCGGCGCTGAAGATTTTCCGGCTGTTCAACTACATCGGCGGGCCGGTGTTCGGGCTTGTCGAGGGAATCGCGACCGTCTATGTCGCGCTCGCGCTGATCATGACCGTGAACCTCGTCGTCCAGTTCCCGCTCGTCTACGAGCTGCTCGACAAGTCCCGCTTCGCGTCCGGCCTCTATGAAAACAACCTGTACCTTGACTTCGTGCTGCGGCGCATCCACTTTTAGACGGATATACGTCCTCGTCCTCTAGCCGGTCTGCGCCGCAGCTTTCTTCATGCCCTGCCTGTTGCTTAGCTTTTCAAATACCGCTCGATCAGCGCCGCCGTTTCCGCGCGTGTCGCCAAGTCGCCCGGTTTGATACTTCCGTCCGAGTACCCCTGCAGCAAACCGATTGATACCGCCCATTTCATAGCGTCGAGCGCCCATTCGGAAATGGCGCCGACGTCCGTGAAGTTCATAGAGACTCCGGTATCGGCTTCGATTTTGGGTTCCCCCGCGAACCGCCAGAGCATGGTTATGAACTGCTCCCGCGTCACGTCACCCTCCGGATCCGCGCCGTCGGAGACCCCGTTTTGCTGCGCCCACGCGACCGCTTTGCTAAACCACGTTTCGCCGCCGTCCGTATCGAGCCCGCTCAGCCGCGCGAGAATTGTGATGATTTGCGCCCGGCTTGTGTTCCCATCAGGGCTGAACAGCGTCGGAGCTGTTCCGTTCATAATTCCGTATTCATACACAAACTGTACCGCGGCGGCATACCAAGCGTCAGATGCGACGTCGGAGAAGATGCCGTCCGTGTATGTTTTTGACAGCGCAAGCGCCGCAGTAAAGCCGGAATCGACCGCCGGAGCTTTCGTGATCACCTGATCGCCGACCGAAGACGACGTCACCGTGGCGGCGGTCGTCTGTGAGAGCGCAACCGAGGACACAGGCGCGGCCGTCTGTTTTGACGCTGCTTCGGGGCT
>JAITSR010000354.1 GCA_031287655.1 Clostridiales bacterium | reverse complement strand
ATTCGCCGCTCCCGCGCGGAAGGCGCGCTATCACATATTTGAGACTGGGTTTCCACATCGCTGACGGTCTATCCCTTTCTTGTTAAACAATAATAGCGGTTTTGCACTTTCCCTGGGTCCAGGGGCATCGGTTTCCCGGTGGGAGACCGATGTCACCCGTCTGGTTTCTGAATCCGGAGCCCCTGGGCGTTTAGGGGTCCGGGGGAATTCGAAACCCCCGGCGCGTTTTTGGTACTTTTTCCGCGGTGAAAAAGTACACTCCCCCCCCGTATATCCACTCTTTTTCCGGCTCGTCCGCGGCCTTTTTCAGCGTAAATTCAAACGTCGTACCCTCGCCCAGCTTGCTGAACACGTTGATCTTTTGCTTGTGCTCGTGAATGATGTTGCGAATGATCGAAAGGCCAAGGCCCGTGCCGACCTTGTCCTGCCCGCGCGACTTGTCGGACTTGTAGAACCGCTCCCAGATTTTCGTGAGCTCGTCCTCCGCGATCCCGACCCCGTCGTCGGAGACGGAGACGGACAAAAGCTCGCGGTCCTCCCGCACGGCAATGCGGATGCCGCCGTCCGGATTGGAAAATTTGATCGCGTTGTGAAAGAGGTTGTAGATCACGCGCTCAATGCTGTCCGCGTCCCCTTCCGCGTACATCTCGTCGCGGTCGAAGCTCGCCTCGATCTTGAGGTTCTTTTCCTCGATCAGCCGCGCGAAGCTGATCACGCAGCGCCGCGTGACCTCGACGACGTCAAACCGCGTCATGTTCAGCCGGTATTCGCCGGATTCGAGGCGCGCGATGTCGAGCAGGTTGTTCACAAGGCGGTTCAGCCGCTCCGTCTCGTCCTTGACGATCCTAAGGTAGCGGTCCTGATTTTCGCGCGGGATCGTCCCGTCGAGAATGCCCTCGACAAAGCCCTTGATCGACGTCATCGGCGTGCGCAGCTCATGTGAGACATTCGCGATGAACTCCCGCCGCGTCACCTCCAAATTTTCCAATTCGCCGACCATGTGGTTGAACGTTCCCGCGAGCTGCCCGATCTCATCTTTCGACTCGATCCGTATCCGCTCGGAAAAATTGCCGTTCGCGATCACGCGCGCGGCCTCGTTGATCAGACGAATCGGGCGCGTCAGGCGGCGCGAAAAGAAGAAACCGATCACGACGGAGATCAGCGTCGCGGCGATCGCGGCTTGAAACACAAGTCCTATCATCGTGAGACGCGCCTGCTGCACAAAGGGCATCGGCGCGTGCATCGAGATCGCGTAGACAAAATCCAACCCGTCCGCGGACTCGATCATAAACTTTTTTTGGAGGTTCAGCCACGGATAGCCGCTCTCCCGAAACAGGCCGTGAAAATCGCCCGTATCCTTTGAGACTTCGCCCTCCGCGAGCGCAAACGCGCGCGCGTACTGCCGCTCGTCGCGGATCCGCAGAATCCCGCCGTCATAGGTGAACTGCGCGAGCACATTTGTCAGAATGTCCCGGAGCGCGCCGGACGACGCGGGGTAGATCAGCCTGCCGTCCGAGTAGATCACCATGATGATCGAGTCGTACAGCTCGGCCGTCCTTTCGATCGCGAGACGGAGCTGGGTCGCGGCCATCCGGTTCTCGCTGTTCGCCATGTAATAGCGCATAAAGTTGTCGAGCTGATCGGCGACGTACTCCAACTCGGTCTCTTTTTCATTGGAAACGACGTCGCTGAGGAATACAAAAAACACCGACGTCTCGACGACAAACGCGATCAGGATAACGGAGATCAGCACCGTAATCTGCTTTGCGAATATGGTTTTGAACACGGTTATCGGACCTCGAACTTGTAGCCGACGCCCCACACCGTTTTGAGCTGCCAAATCTGGTCCTTGACGTCGATCTTCTCGCGCAGCCTTTTGATATGGACGTCGACGGTCCGCGAATCCCCAAAAAAGTCAAAATCCCACACATGCTCCAAAAGCTGCTCGCGCGTGAACACCTTGTTCGGGTTGCTCGCGAGGAAAAAGAGCAGTTCCAGTTCTTTGGGCGGGAGCTGGATTTCCGTCCCGTTGAGCTTTACCGTGTAATTGGTCTTGTTGATCACGAGGTTCGGGAACACGACCTCGACGCTCCCGGCCTCCTTGCGGTCATAGCGGCGCAGCACGGCTTTGATCCGCGCGACGAGCTCCTTTGCCTCAAAGGGCTTTACCATGTAGTCGTCCGCGCCGAGCTCGAGTCCGAGCACCTTGTCGAACGTTTCGCCCTTCGCGGTCAGCATGATGATCGGAATGTTGGAGCGCTTGCGAATCTCACGGCAGACCTGCCAGCCGTCGAGACCGGGCAGCATGATGTCAAGCACGACGAGATGCGGCGCGTGGGAGGAAAACTCCTCGACCGCCCGGTCACCCCGATTGACCGTCCGGACGTCATACCCCTCTTTTTCAAGGTAGAGCCGGATCAGTTCGCAGATATTCACGTCGTCGTCGACGACAAAAATTTTCAGTTTGTTTTCCGCCATATCAACACCGGCTTTCACAATTCAATTTCAATTCCGCATTCCGAATCCCGCATTCCGCATTCACTTCCCGTTTACACATTAAAGCGGAACAGCGTCACATCCCCGTCGCGCATCACATACTCCTTGCCCTCCGAGCGCACGCTCGCCTTTTCCCGCGCGGCGGCGTAGGAACCCGCGCCGATCAGATCGTCATACGCGACGATCTCCGCCCGGATAAAGCCCTTTTCAAAATCGCTGTGAATCTTCCCGGCGGCCTGCGGCGCGCGAAAGCCCTTTGGGATCGTCCACGCGCGGACCTCCTTAGGCCCGGCCGTCAAAAAGCTGATCAGACCGAGCAGCTCATAGCTTTTCGCGATCAGCCGGTCGAGCCCGGAGCGCTCAAGCCCCAGTTCCGAAAGAAACAGCGACTTCTCGTCGTCCATAAGCTCGGAGATTTCCTCCTCGATCTTCGCGCAGACCGGCAAAAGGCCCGCGCCTTCGCGGTCGGCGATCAGACTGAGTTCCCGGAAGTGGGCGTTTTGGTCGGGCGACCTCATGTCGCGCTCCGAGAGGTTCGCGGCGTACAGCACGGGTTTTGCGGTCAAGAGAAACAGACTGTCGAACAGCTTTTCCGCCTCCGCGTCCGCGCGCTCCGTTTTGCGGGCCGGGATGCCTTTTTCAAGGTTTTGATAAATGCCCTCAAAAAAGGCGAGTTCCCCTTCGAGTTTTTTGTCGCCCTTCAGCAGCTTTTTTGTGCGGTCGATCCGCTTTTCGAGCGCCTCCATGTCGGCAAAAACCAACTCGAGCCCGATCGTCTCGATGTCCCGCGCGGGGCCGACCGAGCCCTCGACATGCACGACGTTTTCATCCTCAAAACAGCGCACGACGTGGACGATCGCGTCCACCTCGCGAATGTGCGCGAGAAATTTGTTGCCGAGACCCTCGCCGCGGCTCGCGCCCTTCACAAGCCCCGCGATGTCGACAAACTCAATCACGGCGGGCGTGATTTTTTCGGGCGCGTACATCTCCGCAAGGCGGGTCAGGCGCTCGTCCGGCACCGGCACGACGCCGACGTTCGGATCGATCGTGCAGAAAGGGTAATTCGCGGCCTCCGCCCCGGCTTTTGTCAGCGCGTTAAACAGGGTGCTCTTGCCGACGTTCGGCAGCCCGATAATTCCAAGTTTCATAATAAAATGACCATTCCTTTATAAGTCAAGTTCCTCGGCGGTTTCAAATTCATCCGCGCCGTCCCGCACGACCAGCTTGGCGTATGGGGCGTCCGAAAACTCATGCCGCTGCCCCTCGCCGACGACAAAGTAGATCGCCGCCTGCCCGGCGTCCCGCGCGTCGACCTGAATCCGGTTCAGGATTTCATTTTGCAGCGCCGATAGGATCGCGCCGACATTTTTTCGGATTGAGACGCCGTGGCGTACCTCGACGACCGCCGTGAGCCTTATCTGCGCCATCGGGGCCATCACCTTGACCTGCATACTCCCCGGTTCGTCGTCGTTATCCGTGGCAAACAGGAGATCAAGCGAGTATGCGACCTTCGACATAATAAATCCTCCATTTCATCGCTCCGCTCCGTCACAAATAGCGACGAAACGGAGGTTGGGGTATCCATGTACCATCCATCATGCTATGACGATATGGGCGGCGCTTGCCGCGTAAAGGCGGCAAAATTCTGCCGTACCTTGTCGCGGAGCTCCGCGGGGCCGCCGTCGTTTACGATCACGATGTCCGCGAGCTTTAAGTAGTCCGCCTCCTGCATTTGCGCGGAAAACCGCGCGTCCGCCTGCTCCGCGGTAATATGGTCGCGGGCGACGACGCGCGCGCGCCGCAGCTCCAAGGGCGACGTCACGACCCACACGGCGTCCGCGAGGTCCAAAAAGCCCTTCTCCACCGGGAGCGGCGCGTCGATCACGATCACCGGGGCCGCAGCGGGGCGCGCCGCCGAAGTCGGGGCCGAAACCGAAGCGCCGGGCGAGACCGCCGCGTTTTTGAACGCATGGACGCGCGCGGCGATTTCCGTTGTGATATATCTGTGCGTAATTTCAGTCAGCCTGTCCAAAAAAAGCCGGTCGGAGAAGGCGCGCTCCGCGACGCGCGTCCGGTCGAACGTGCCGTCCGCGCGGACGACCCACGGACCGAAGGCCGCGACAAGCTCCGCGAGCACACCCGCGTCCTCCGCGGCCTCGCGCGCGACCTGATCCGCGTCGATCACGGCCGCGCCCAAATCGGCGAGCGCCTTGGCCGCCAGACTCTTGCCGCTCCCGGACGCCCCTGTCAGGCCGATCACCCGGGGCGCGGCAGGCTGTGTGGACGGCGCGGCGAAAAGCGCGGACGGGGCGGCCGCAGGCGCCTCGCCCGACGCGGCGGCGGAGCCCGGACGTACAATCGGGTTTTTGATTTCCTTCCAATTGCGCCCGCAATAGACGTCCGCGATCAGCGGCACGGAGAGCGCGACCGCGCCCTCCATCGACTCCCGCAAAAGCTCCGCGGCCTCAACGAGCTCGTCCTCATGCGCCTCGACAATCAATTCGTCATGTACCTGCAAGATCAGCGCCGAGCGAAGCCCGCGCCGCTTTAACTCCTTGTGTACACGCACCATCGCGATCTGGATGATGTCCGCGGCGCTGCCCTGTACGGGCGTGTTCATCGCGACCCGCTCGCCAAACGAGCGCATGTTGTAATTCGGGGAACGCAGCTCCGGCAGGCTGCGCCTGCGATTCATGATCGTGACCGCGTAGCCGCGCCGCCGCCCTTCCTCCACGGCGTCGGCCATATAGCGCTTGACGCCGTCGTACTTGCCAAGATAGCTGTCGATGTACTCCCGCGCCTCCTTGCGCGAAACGCCGATGTCCCGCGCGAGCGAAAAGTCCCCGATCCCATACACAATGCCAAAATTTACGGCCTTCGCGCGCGTGCGCATCTCGGGCGTCACCTCGGATTCCGGAACACCGAACACGCGCGCCGCCGTCGACGCGTGAATGTCCAGCCCTTCCCGAAAAGCGCCCGACAGCCCCGAGTCCTCCGAGATATGCGCAAGGACGCGCAGCTCGATCTGCGAATAGTCCGCTCCGAGCAAAAGCCAATTTTCATTCTGCGGCACAAAGAGCCGCCTGATCTCCCGCCCGAGCGCGAGCCGCACCGGGATATTCTGCAAATTCGGCTCCGTGCTGCTGATCCGCCCCGTCGCGGTCACGGCCTGATTCATCGTCGTGTGGATTCGGCGCGTGTACGGGTTTACAAGCTCCGCGAGCCCGTCGGCGTAGGTCGATTTCAGCTTGACGTGCTGGCGGTACTCGACGATCTTCCCGATGATTTCATGCTTGTCCGCGAGGTCGTCGAGCGCGTCGATGTCGGTCGAATAGCCGCTCTTTGTCTTTTTGACGGGCTTTAAGCCGAGTTTTTCATAGAGGATCACACCGAGCTGTTTTGTGGAATTGATGTTAAATTCTTCCCCCGCAAGCGCGTAAATCTCTGACGTGAGTTCGCTGATTTTTGCGTCGAGCTCAGTCGAAAAGCGCCGAAGGCCGTCCGTGTCGACGCAGAAGCCCTTGACCTCCATCGCCGCGAGCACCTCCGCGAGCGGGAGCTCGATGTTGTAATAGAGGTCGTCCTGCCCGTTGTCCGTTATGACCGCGGCGAGCACAGGGCGCAGGTCCCGGATCGCGGCCGCCCCGGCGGCCATCGCGCCCGCGCGCTCGGTCGGCGTGAGCTCGGCAAGCGTCTTTTTTGTCCGGCCTTTGCCCATCAGGCTCTCAACCGTCACAAGCTCCCGCGAGAGATAGGCCGCGGCAAGCTCCGCGAGCTCGTATTTTCCGGACGCGGCGTCCGCGACATAGGCGCCGAGCATCGTGTCAAAGCCGAACACGGGACATTCCTCACCGTTTTGGAGCCAGAAATGATAAATCTGTTTTACGTCATGCCCGGTTTTGTGGACGGACGCGTCGGCGATCAGCGGGCGCAGCGCGGCGATCAGCTCCGCGAGCGGAACCCCGCCGGATGCGGTCGCGGGCGCGGTCTCTATTTCAATATAATACGCGCCGCGCGGGCAGTCGATCGCGGCGGCAAACAGCGCGGTCGTAAAGCGGTCGGGCTTGTCGAACAGAGGGTAAAACACAAATTCGCCCGCGGCGCAAAGCTCGGCCGCCATCTCCGCGAGCGCCGCGGCGTCGCAAACAAGCCGGGGTCCCTCGCCCGCCGGACGATCCTGCGTCGGCCTAGGCTCCGACTCCGGAGCAAACGCGCGCGCCGTATCCGCTTGGCCCGGCGCCGCGGACAGGTCAGCGTCCGGGGCGCCGGGATTCGCCGTCGTACCCGAATCCCCCGCTCCGCCGGAATCCGTGACCGCGCCGCCCGCCTGCGCCGAATCGAGCTCCGTGAGCCCCATCTTTGTCAGATACGACGAAAACTGCAATTCCTTGAACAGCCGATACAGCTCCGCCCGGTTCGGCGCCCGGAGCTGTGTGTCGGAAAGTTCCGTACCGCAAGGCGCGTCCCGGACGATCGTCGCGAGCCTCCGGCTCAAATACGCCATCTCCTTGCCTGCCGCGAGCTTTTCGCGCACGGCTTTTCGTTCGACCGCTTCCAAGTCCGCGTATATGCTGTCGAGCCCGCCGTGTGTCCGGACGAGCTCGGTCGCCGTCTTTTCGCCGATCCCCGCGACGCCCGGGATATTGTCTGAGGAATCGCCCATCAGCCCTTTGACGTCGATAAAAAGCGTCGGCGTCACGCCGTATTTTTCAAGCATCGCGGCCTCGTCGTAGTTCTCCGTCCGCGTCTGCCCCGCCCGCGTCACAGGCAGCAGCACGCGCGTCAGAGGGGACACAAGCTGGAGCGAATCCCGATCCCCCGTCACGATCACGGTCTCGATCCCCTGATCCTCGGCGCTCTTAGAGAGCGTGCCCAAAATATCGTCCGCCTCAAAGCCCTCGCACTCCGCGCGCCGCAGACCGAGCGCGTCGATCACCTCTTTTAGGACCGGAAGCTGAATCGCGAGGTCGTCCGGCATCCCTTTGCGCCCGGCCTTGTAGCCCTCATATTCCAAATGCCGGAATGTCGGCGCGCGGAGGTCAAACGCGACGCATACGCGCGTCGGCTTTACCTCGTCAAAATATTTAAAGTAGATATTCAGGAAGCCAAAGACCGCGTGCGTCGGGAAACCCGCTTTTGTAATCAGCCGACTCTGCCCGGCAAAGGCGTAATAAGCCCGATTTACGATGCTGTTGCCGTCGACGAGCATGAGCACGTCGCGCCGGCCGCCGTTCCCCTGATCCCCCATAAAACCCCTGTCGCGCGCGGCCTGCTTGCGCCGCGCAGATTCGATTGATTGTGCGGTTTGATTATACATGATCGCTCGGGGATTGACAAGGCAACCCAATTCGGAATGCGGAATTCGGAATTCGGAATTAG
>JAITSR010000283.1 GCA_031287655.1 Clostridiales bacterium | reverse complement strand
TGGAGTTCGAAATCGGCCTCAAATGGAACAATAACAAAGACCGGGGTGGCTGCGTGCAGCAGGCCGCACGCAGCCCTACGAAAAGAACAGCGCGGCGGCCGCGGCCACGGCGACGCAGGCGAGCGTACACAGCCGATAGCGCGCCTGCCCGCCGCGCGACGCCAAAAAGACGCCGAGCAGCGCGCAGCCGAGAAAACCCGCCGCGGCAAAAGCCGCTCGCCCAGGCGCGCGGAACACGGCCAGCAGCAACGCGGCGCAAGGCACGCCATACCGCAGGAATGGCACGGCCGCCGAGACAAAAAACCAGACCCGCGCGCCGAAACCGCAGACGCTAAGGCGCATCAGCACCCCGTCGTCCCGCTCCGCGAGCGCGCCGCCCGCCGCGGCCATCACACAGTAGACGGCGTAGGCGAAGAACAGCGCGAACAGCAGACGCGCGACCAGCGCGTTCAACAGGCCGCGCAGACCCTGTGCATCGTTTGGAGCGGATGGCCGTTCGTCGGCGGCTACGGGCGGCGCGGCGACAACCTCGGGTTGCGCGGCGACGGGCTGTGATGTGTTATCGGCGGGCGACGTGGCGGCGCCCGCCTGCGGGTCCGGCGGCGCGGCGACCCAGCGCTCGTATTCGATTGTCATCAGAGGCCGCGGCTCCCAATACGCGTCGGAGAACGCGAACGCCTCGTCCCATACCGCCGTCCGCTCCGCGTCCGACAAGCCCGGCCCGCCGTCCGCCTTGGCGGCCGCGTCCCGCTCCGCGGCGACCCTGTTCGCGGCGTCGCAGTTGAAGGAAAGTCTTGATACCTGCGCGATGAAAAGCTCGGCGACAAAGCCGCGCGTAATGCCCGTCGGGGCGCAAATCACGTCGATCAGCCCGTTTGTTTTCGAGCGCCGCAGCTGATCGGAAAATCCCGGCAGTATCACGACAACCGCCTCGAGGCTGCGGGTCTGCACAAGCCGCACAACGCCGGACAGGTCGCCCGCGGTTGACGCAGCGGCGCCGACGGCATCGTTGGTCTCACCGGTCTCACCGGTCTCGCCGGGCCGCCCCCCCGCCGTCGCCCCACTCACGGAACCGGATTCATCCGCCGCGAGCAGCCGCACATCGACGGACTCGTTTTGCGCGAACCGCTCGGTCACGATCTCCGAAAAGGCCGACCGGTCCAAATCCAGCACGCCGACCGGAAGGCTCGCCCCGCCTTCGATATAAAAAGCGAGCAGCGCCCACGCGCATACGGCGGCGGCGGCCGGCAGCACGGCGAGCAGCGCTAAATTGTGCCGGTCGCGCAGCGTATTTTTCACTTTAATCCAAAACAGCGGCAAAATCAGCCGGAGCGCGGTATTCATCGGTTTTTCAGATTCCTCCTTACAAGTCCCGCCGACGCCGCAAACAGCAGCGCGGCGAGCGCGAGGAAGGCCGCGAGCGGGATCAGCGGGAGCGTCCCGTCCGGCGTTTTTGCGTACAGCGCGGACAGGAGAGCGGCCGCGCCGCCGCCCCGCGCGTCCGGAGCGGAAAACAGGGCCGCCGCGACGAGTTTTTGCGCCCATCGGTTGAAGCTGAAAAACCCGAGCGTCTGAAAATATTCCGGCAGATAGGGGTATGGGATCAATGTCCCGCCCACGACGGCCATCAGCGCGCCGGACGTCGCGACAAAAATCTCGGCGGACGCGGCGCGCCGCAGCAGCTGGCCGAGAAAGAGCGCAAACGACGCCGTAAAACCGCACAGGACGGCCAGCACAAGAAAGCATAACACCATTCGGCCCGCGGCATCCCCCAAGACCGCCCCGCTTGCCGAAATACCCGCACCCGCAGCCGCACCCGTCGCCCCGCCCGCCGCGTCCGTTTGGAGGCCCAGCCCCCAAAACGCGGCCGCGACGGTCAGCGCGGCGCAGCACGCGGAAAACAGCAGCGTCAAAAACAAGGGGATAAAATGGTACAGCGCGACCCGCGCCGCGGAAAAGCCGGTCGCCGCGAGGCGGGCCGGGACCCCGAGCGCGCGCTCCGCGATCAAACGCTTCACGCCGGACGCGCACCCGAAAAGGAGAAACGCCGCGAGGTACGAGGTGAGGAAAAACGCCGCGGGCGACCCGCCCTCATAGCTTGGCGGCACGTTGCGGAACGTGTAGAGCAGGCTGCGCGAAAAAGCCTTGGACGCGTATTCAAACACAAGCGCCGAAAAGGCGCCTTCCATGCGCGCCTGACTCATCGACTGCGTGTCCATATGATACCAGACCGTGTTGATCGCGCTCTGCGCCGCGGAAATCTCCGCCGCGGCGCTCTGCATGAACTCCCGGATCAGCGCCGCGCGCAGCGGCTCCACGTCCCCGATCAAAACCCGCACGGGCTGATTCACGCCCGCGATCATATCGCGCAAGAAGGTTTCGGGGAATACGATCACGGCGTCCGCGAGACCGCCTTCCAACGCGCGGAGCGCCTCCTGATAGCCGAGCTTTTGAACCGTCGCCGTCTTGTCGATCGCCTCGTCGGAGAGCATCAGGCCGGACAGCGTGTCAAAATAGGCCGAGCCTTCGAGGTCGCAGAATACGAGCGAAAGCTTGCCCGGCGACAGCGCCCCGGCAAAGACCGGCCCCGCCGCAAAAAAAGCCGCCGCGATCAAAAGCGGCGGTATCAGCGCAAAGAGCGCAATACGGCGCAAAGAGCGAAAATAGCCCTTTGCGCCGAGTATGATCAATTTTGCAAACGCGAACCGCTCCATACGGCCCACCTCTAAGCCCGTCCCGCTGCGCCCGGGCTAAAAACCGGGGACGCCGTACTGGCCCAAAAGCTGCATGTTGGCCTGTATAAACCGGCTGATGTTGTCGTTTACCGTGCTCGCGATCGCGTCGAACGTGCCGTCATAAAAATTGTCCTGCGTGAGAAAGAGCGCGTCCTCGTCGGCAAACGCCGGAATCGTCACATCCCCGAACGAGACCGTGCCGTCCAGCATCAGGTCGACCGTGTAGGCCCCCGCCGTGGTCTCAATGCCGCCGGTCGGGTCGTTGGCGCCGATACTCGCGGTATACGCGTAGTTATTGCCGTCCCCTGCGTCCTTTAACGTCCCCTGAAAACCGACGATCGGCGTCGTCGTACCGCCCGAAGCGTCCGGCATCCCGGATTCGAGCTTGAGGCTTTCCTCCTTGCCCGTCCGCGAATAATCCAGCGCGAACGCGGCGGCTCCGCCCACAAAGTCCGGCCCCTCAAAATTCAGCTTCAGCGCGTGCGAGCCGCCGTCCTGCGACTCCTTTAGCACACTCGTCAGCGTGGCCGTATTCTCCGCGCCGCCCTCCCCGTTGAACGCAAAGACGAGCAATCCGTTTTGCGTTCCGTCCGCGTCGGCATAGGCCTTAAACCACAGCGAGACCGCCGACATGCCAAGGCTCTCGTCGCTGATCTGCACCGTGACGTTAAAGCACTTCATCGCCTTGCCGTCCAGATAGAGCGCGGCGGTAAAGTCGCCAAAGGGCATCGCGGTCGAGCCGATGTACGTCTCAAGACCGGTCAGCGTCGACTGGATCAGGCTTTCGAGGTTCTCCGGCAGGGGCATTGTGCCGAGCAGCGCGCCGCCGTCCCCGCCCAGCTCCGCGAGCGCGCTCATATAATCATAGAATATCGTGTATTTTTCCTTGATCAGCGCCATCAGCGCCGTGTTCTCTTTTGCGGTCTGCGTCAGCGCGGTCAGGAGCTGTTTGAACTCGTCCGCCGAGAGCGAAAGGCTCAGCTTCGTATACGTCTTGTCCGGGACGCCTTCGACGGCGGCGCCCTCCTCGAGCGTGACCTTCTCCTTTACGACGACCTCTTTCGCCTTGTCGACAAAGGGCTTTGTCGTCTCCTTCACCTGCTCCGGGGAGAGGTTCATCAGATTGATCAGGCTCAGATATTTTTCGCCGAGCTGCTGAAAGTTCTCCTTTGAGAGCTGGAACATCTCGTCGCTGCCGGTCATGTTCGCGATGATATTCAGCAGTTCCTCATATTCGACCGCGACATACTGCGGGTAAAATTCCTCGGAACGCACGCCAAAGCGCTCGCCCGACTCGACCAGAAGGTCCGCGCTCGCGAGCTTCCTGCCGGAGAGCATCACCGCGACGTTCGTCTGGTTGTTCATCTTCGCGGGGTCGCTCTTGCTGCTGAACGAAAGCGTGAGGTCCTGCAAAAGCTTTAGGACAAAACCCGTGGCCTCGGGCGGGAACAGCGCGTCGGCGACTTTGGCGGAAAGGTTCATCGTCGTCGTCGAGGGCGCGCTCGCGAGCTTTTGGAACAGCTCGTCCGACGCGCCGACATCGTAAAAAGCGCTGAGCGGCGCAAGGCCGAGCTCGCTGGCATACTGGTTTTCCGCGTTCAGGACCTGAAAAAAGGTTTCGTGTGCGTCTGGCTTAGGCTCTTGCGGATTTGCGCAAGCGGACAGCAAAAACGCGAGCAGGAGCGTCAGGCATACGGCTAAAGACATCGCGCGGATTCGGCTGGCGGCCGTCCGGCGGCTCCGGCGGCGCGGTGTATTCTGCAAGAAATTCATTGATATGACCATTCCCTTCGTCTTTTGAGTGGACAGAAATATAACTTAGTATATCATAACCCGCCGCCGATCGCATACAGAATGTCGTCAAAGTTTTCAAAATCTTTATATTTTCCGATAAACGCGTCCGCGGGGCGGCCTTCAAAAACCGGGACCCCGCGGTCCAGCAGCAGGAGCCTGTCGCAGAAGGACTCGATCTCCCCGGACTGATGGCTCGTAAAGAGGACCGCGAGCCCCGCGGGGGGCGAGGCTGCGGCAGGGGCGGCGGCGGGGATTGCGGAAGCGAAGTTAGACGGGGGCGCGGCGGCGACGGATTCCGCGCGGGGCGGAGCTTTTGCGAGGCCGCGCACAAAATTTAAGATGTCGCGGCGGTTTTTTATATCGAGGCCCGCCGTCGGCTCGTCCATAATCAGAATCTCCGGGGCGGTCGCAAGCGCCGCCGCGATGTTCACGCGCCGCTTCATGCCGCCGGAGAGGACGGAGAGACGCTCCCTGAGCCTGTCTGTGAGCCCGGCGGCGGACGCCGCGCCGTACACGCGCGCTTTGACGTCGGATGCGGGCGGCGCGGCGGCGAGCGCCCAAAATTTTAAGTTGTCGTAGACGGACAGATCGGGAAAGAGCGCGATGTCCTGCGGGACATATCCGACGCGCAAGGCGTAAGGTCCCGCGCCGGAGGTGAGGGATTTGCGTTCGCGGGCGCTTTCGCGTTTGCGAGCGTAGGCGTCGCGTTCGCGGTAGTAGACCGCCCCTTCGTCGGGCGGCATGATGCCCGCGAGGACCGACAGCAGCGTCGACTTCCCCGCGCCGTTCAGGCCGGCGACGCCGTAAATTTCGCCGCGGCGCACAGAAAGGCAAACGCGGTCAAGTGCCGCAACCTTGCCAAACCGCTTCACAAGGCCCTCCGCCCTTATAAGCGCCTCGTCGCCTCCTGCCCCGGCCTGCGGCGCCGAGTCTCCCGGCCCCGCGCCGATAAGCCCGGCTTGCGGTTCCGCCGCGTCTGTTTTTTCAGCCATTCCGATCCCCTTTCATTAGATATAAGTCAGCGGCTACAGGCCGGAGCGCGCCGCGTGAAACAAATACTGCTGCGCAAGCCCCGCGTCCTCCCCAAAGACCGCCTGCGCCTCCCGTTTGAGGGCGCGGCGCGGACCGCTCATACCAAAGCGCTCGCGCAGTGTGCGTTCCATCCATACATCGACCGGGAACGCCCGGCCATGCCGCGTCGAAAACAGCAGAACGCAGTCCGCAACCTTCTCTCCGACGCCGCGCAACGTCGTCAGCGCGGCGAGCGCCGACTCATAGTCCATCGCGTCGAGGCCGTCTAGCGCAAAGCCCTCCGCGACGCGCCTCGCGGTGTCGAGCAAGTACGGCGCGCGGTAGCCCGCCCCCGCCTCCCTGAGCTCCGCCTCGCTTGCGCGCGCGAGCTGTTCAGGGCCGGGGAACGCAAAAATCGCGCGATCCCCCAACGCGGCCGGATCCCCGCGCCGCGCCGAGATCGCGCGATAGATCGACTCGATCCGCTTTTGATGGTTGTTCGCCGAAATGATGAACGCGCAGAGCGCCTCCCACACCGGTTGGCGCAGCAGGCGCAGTCCGGGATACGCGCGGACACAGGCGGCAAGGTATTCGCCCCCACCCGACGAGCCGGAGGCGGTATAGGGGGCGAGGCGTTCCGCGTAATCCCCGCTGTCGAGGTCAAAATACCTCTGCCAGAACCCGGCGTCCCCCGGCTCGCAGTGAAGCTCGCAGCGCGGAGACGGGCAAACCTGTCCCGACCCGAAAGATCGGCTGCCGCCCGCGTCCCGCGTCTCGCGGACCCAAACGGGTCTCTTATCGGCGATCCCCAAAAAACCGCCGTCAAACGGGACGAACGCGAAGGTCTGCCCGCTCGCGAGCGTCGCTTTCAAATCAAAATGCGCAGAGATTACCATGCCAACATCTTATCGCGCGCAAAGCATACAGTCAATACGGGGCTGTTATCGGGGCTGTTATCGCCTCTTTTTTGCGAACCGCAGCAGCGCGCCCGCGCCGGCAATGGGCAGCGCGGCCAGAATGTGAATGTACACGGGTAACTCCCCGTCGCCTGTTTTCGGCAGACTTGCGCCGGCTGCCCCTCCCGGCGGCGTAAAGTCCTCAAATACCCATTCTTCCGTATCGTCGTCCCAATGCCACGCGCCGAGAGGTACGCCGTCTTCACCCAGCTCAAAGAAGGTTCCGTCTCCCGCCGGTACGACGGCGTTGCCGATCACGTTGGGCGCGGGCGGGATACCGGGGTCGCCGCCGCCCGGAACGTAAGGCGTCTCCGCGGGAGGTTCGCCCGGTTCGGGTTCCGGAACCGGTTCAGCAGGCTCACCCGGTTCCGGCTCGCCCGGTTCAGGTTCCGGAGTCGGTTCCGGCTCGCCTGCTGCGGCCGGGGGGATGGGCGTGGAGACGAAGCCCATATCGCCGCCCGGACTGGAGCTCGGGCTCGGACTCGGGCTCGCGCCGGGAACGGGGCTTGGGCCGGGATTCGGAATGGGAGTGGGGGCGGGACCGCCGCCTCCGCCTCCGGGATTGGAGGTCGGGCCGGAAGGCGGCGTAGACGAAATTTCCGGGGTTATCGCAGGCTCCGGGGTTGGCGTCGGAGTCGGGTCCGATGGAATCTCAGGGGTTGGCGCAGGCGTAATCGTCGGGGTCGGCAACAGCTCCAGCTCATCAGTAGGCGTCGGATTGGGTTCCGGATCAGGAGTAGGAGTGGGCGTAATCTCCGGAGTAGGAGTAGGCGTCGGCGTGGATTCCGGTTCCGGAGTTACCTC
>JAITSR010000247.1 GCA_031287655.1 Clostridiales bacterium | reverse complement strand
TTGCAAGAATTACCGCAGCCATAGTCAGCAATAATCGTGGGTTGCTTCAAATAACCTTTTCTTTTCATCAAATCTCGCCGAGGTATGGGCATTTGATTCGCGTTGACACAATCGGCTCGATAAACAGGTTTGGGGACGCCGTTTATGAAATCTTCAAAAAAAGTGGGGAGCGTACACTCCGCCGAGCCGACAAAAACGCTGTCAGCGTGTTCGGCGGCTTCCTCCTGCAATAACGTGGCATGATGTCCGCCGATGATAACGTAACTCCCGTTCGCTTTGAGCAAATCGGCCAATTCATAGCCTCGCGCCGAGCTTGACGTACAAATGGAAATTCCCACAATATCGTAATGGCGTTCAGCGTAATCAAATTTCATCACGCCTTCATCAACGAGCGTTATGTCGGCCTCCAGCGTTTCCGGCGTCAGTGCCGCTAAGGTTGACAGTGTCAGCGGTTGATAAGACAGCGATGGCAAAAACGCGGTCTTGTATTTATAAGTGGTGTCCCACGGTAAGATATATAAAATGTTTATAAGAATACCTCCTGTAAAGGGTCACCGTAACGGGTGTAACGACTCAACGAGTCAGCTTGATTGAAGCCGACCAGCCAACCGACCGCTTGTTGTTGAAACTATATCACATGCGAGGTATAATAACAACGGATTCAATCGTCTGCGACGGCCCGCTGGACAGCAAACGCGGCGTGATCCTGAGCCCGCCGAACACCCGGTTGGAATGGAGATATTATGCCGGAAAAACATTTAGCGCAACTGATGGAACGATACCCGGAATTGCAGCCCGTTCAGCAGAGTATCCGAGCGGCCTATGAAATATTGAGCGCCGCGTATGCCGACCAAAAAAAGGCGCTCCTTTGCGGGAACGGGGGGAGCTCCGCCGACGCGGAGCATGTCGTCGGCGAATTGATGAAGGGCTTTTTGCTGCCCCGGAATTTAAGCGAGGCGCAGACAGAGGCCTTTACGGAACGCTATGGCGGCGCGGGTGAATATCTGGCGCGGCGTCTGCAGGGCGCGCTCCCGGCGATTTCGCTCGGCGCGCACGCCGCCTTGATTTCCGCGTTCGCCAACGACGTGGCGGCGGACATGGTCTACGCGCAGCAGGTCTATGGCTATGGACAGCCCGGCGACATATTGCTCGCCTTTAGCACGTCGGGGAACTCGGTCAATGTGGTCAACGCGGTCAAGGTCGCAAATGTCCTGTCGCTAAAAAGCGTCGGACTGACCGGCGCGCGCGGCGGCAGGCTGCTTGAGGAATGTACCTGCTGCATTTGTCTGCCCGCAACGGAAACCGCCCGTGTGCAGGAACTGACGCTGCCGGTGTATCACGCCCTTTGCGCGATGCTGGAAGCGCGGTTTTTCGGGTAAAAGCCTCCGGCGCGATCGTGTAAAACGGGAATGGGGCGTGGTGAGGTTGGAGGGTGCTATGAAGCTGACGTTTCGATGGTTTGGAGAAGGGTATGACGACGTGCCGCTCGCGTATATCCGGCAGATTCCGTGTGTGGAGAGTGTCGTCACAATGCTGATGGGCGTCCCGGCGGGCGAGGTGTGGCCGGTTGAGGACATCGAACGGGCGCACCGACTCGTGACGGACGCGGGGCTTGCGATGGAGGTTATTGAGAGCGTCAACGTCCACGAGGACATCAAGCTCGGCGCGCCGGGCCGCGACGGGAAGCTCGAGGCGTATATCGAGACGATGCGCCGTCTCGCCCCCGCCGGTGTCAAGGTGATCTGCTACAACTTCATGCCCGTGCTCGACTGGGCGCGGAGCCATCTGAACCACGCCCTGCCCGACGGCTCGGAGACGATGTATTTTGACGACGAGTTCATCATGAACACGACGCCGGAGGCGCTCGCGGCGCGCTATCGGGAGCAGTCGGGCGATCAGGCGGTCGTCGGCTGGGAACCGGAACGCCTCGCCTATGTGAAGGACACGATCGCGCGCTACAAAGGCCTCACGCAGGAGCAGTACCTGAAAAACGCGCGCTACTTCCTCGACGCCGTGATCCCTTGGGCCGAAAAGCTCGACATCAAAATGGCGATCCACCCCGACGACCCTCCGTGGCCGATCTTCGGGCTGCCGCGTCTGATCAACAACCGCGAGAACATCCGGCGCTTTTTGGAACTGAACCCGAGCCCGTACAACGGGCTTACGCTGTGTACCGGCTCGCTCGGGGCGGACCCCCAAAACGACGTGCCGGAGCTCGCCGCGGAGTTTGCGCCGCGCATCCACTTTGCGCATATCCGAAACCTAAAGTACACGGGCGGGCGGAATTTTTACGAATCCGCGCACCCGACGGCATGCGGCTCGCTCGATCTGTTCGCGATCGTAAAAGCCCTCCGCGGCGCGGGCTTCGACGGGTACGTCCGCCCCGACCACGGGCGCATGATCTGGGGCGAAAAGGGGCGGGCGGGCTACGGCTTATATGACCGCGCGCTCGGCGCGGCGTACCTCGCGGGCCTCTGGGAGGCTGTCAGCCGTGCGTAAATCAGTCGCCGCCCGTTCAGGCTTGACGGTCGCTTTGGCAGCTGCGTTGGCGGCCGCGCTCTTGGCGCTCGTTTTCCTTGCCGCCGCCTGCCGGGACGAATCATGGCGCGTCGGGACCGAGCTGCGCTCGCAGAGCCGCGACGGGCTTTTGGGTACGGTCGTCACGATCTCGTGTTATGACGAAATCCCAGACAGGGTTTTTGAAGAATGTTTTGAAGCCGTGCGCGAAATCGACGGCGCGATGTCCGTACACCTGCCGGACAGCGGGATCAGCCGGTTGAACGAGTCGGGGGCCGCGTCTCTCCCCGGCGACACCTATAGCCTGCTCGAGCGGGCGCTGCGCTATTCGGAGCTCTCGGGCGGCGCTTTTGACATTACGATCGGCGCTGTGACGGAGCTGTGGAAAACCGGCGGCGAATTTGCGCGCCTGCCGGACGCCGAAGAAATCGCCGCGGCGCTGCCGCTCGTGGGTTATGCGGACGTCCGCCTGAACGGGGACGGCGGCGTTGACATTCGCGGCGGGGCAGACATAAGCGGCGGCGCGGGTATGGGCGGCGGGGCCGACGCAGGCTATGGCGGGGCGCGGAAGCGTATCGACCTCGGCGGGATCGCTAAGGGTTTTGCCTGCGAGCGCGCGGCGGAAATCCTGAGGCGGCGCGGCGTCCGGCACGCGCTTTTGAATTTCGGCGGGAACATCGAGGCGGTCGGAACGAAGCCGGACGGCTCTCCGTGGCGCGTCGGCGTCCGCAACCCGGTTATCGGGGAGGAAGGCTACATTTGCGTC
>JAITSR010000179.1 GCA_031287655.1 Clostridiales bacterium | reverse complement strand
CGGTTAGATGATATCGACGCGCTGTTGGCTTTGGGATAATCGCCGACAGAGCGCAGCGCCCCTCCGTCGGAGGGGCGCTGCGCTCTGAACTGTTACACACTATTCGCAGAGAGATTCCGGTGATCCCGTTCGCTTTATACGCGGCGGACTCGTCCGCCGACATACGCGTCGGTGCGCGGTATCCACGCAAGAAATTCTTGAATTTCCCTGTCCCAAAAGCGCCATTCGTGCGCGTAATCCGCGACGGCGCGCCACTCCAATTGTCCGCCGAGGCCGATGTATTTTTTTTGGAACTCATCGTTTAGCGCGAACAGGCCGTCCTCCGTGCCGCAGGACATATATCCGGCGGGCATATCGGCGATATCGCCCGCCACTCTGTCCAGCAGCAGAAAGAGGTCGGGGCGTTCCTCTCCGATCACCGCATCCGCTTCGGGGAGAAAGCCCGTGTGCCGCATCCCCGCCGAAAACGCGCCGAACGCGCGAAAGCGCGCGGGATTATTCAACGCGTGATACAGCGCGCCGAAGCCGCCCATCGACAGCCCCGCGATGTAGGTGTCCTCCCGCCGCGGCGAAATCGGGAACAGGCCGAGTACGAAATCCGGCAGTTCCTTTTCGATGAAATCATAAAAAAGGTCCTGATTGTTATGGTTGACATAGAATTTGTTTTCCGTCGCAAAGGTGACGACCGCGAGGTTACTCTCCTCCGCGTAGCGCTCCAGCGAGGTGTAGCGCATCCATGTGGTGTGGTCGTTGCCATGACCGTGGAGCAGGTACAGGACGGGATATTTGTCCGCAGGCCGGTGCAGACGGTTCTGCTCGAAAACCTCGGAGGGCGTCGGCGTGGGGAGAATAACGCTGACTGATACCGCCCTGCGCAATGAATAGGACAAAAAATTACAGGTGAGCTGCGCCATTTTTCTGACCATACCTTTCGTCTGCATGTCGTTTGCGTGTTCCTCATGTCGGAACGGGACGCTTCCCCGTGATTATACTTGATTGATTTTTCTTTGTAAACAGTTTGCATTTTGAATTTTTTGGGTTGAAATGATATTTGACTTTGCGGCGAAGTTCTGTTATCTATAATATGATAGCCGATAGATGCGGGCGCGGCCCGCTTTATAAATAATATCCACGGCACTACCATGAGGGCGATTTGATGACCGGCAGCGACAATAAACGATACATCCAGCACATAGACGGAGTGCCATTCAAGCTGAAATCGCCGTTTGATTTTTCGTTCTTGAGTAAATACGGCAGGGTATTCAAAGTATTCGACGATCAGGACAGCGGCAATATTTGTTTCGGCGTTCAATCCGGCGGGGGGAAGCGTTATTTCGTCAAATTCGCCGGAGCGCCCGCGGAGCAGTACACCGGCGATATTGAGGGCGCGGTCGGGCGTCTTGCCGCCGCCGTCCCGGTGTATCGGGATCTGGCGCATCCGGCATTGATTCGCCTCGTTGACGCGGAGGAAATCGGCGGTGGTTTCGCGATCGTGTTCGACTGGGTTGACGCGGTGTGTATGCACAGGATGTATCCGCTTGATTGTCTCAAATTCAAGACAATTTCATCGGAAGCGCGGCTGCGTATTTTTGGGGATATATTGGACTTTCATGCTCACGTCGCGGCGATGGGCTATGTCGCCGTCGATTTTTATGAGGGCAGCATTATGTACGATTTCGCGCGCGAGAAAACCGTTATCTGTGACATTGATTTCTATAAAAACACGAAAGCGTATGGAAGTTCGTTTTTGTGGGGGCATATGGACTGCATGTCGCCGGAAGAACGTACAGACGGCGTGCTGATTGATGAAATCAGCAATGTCTACGCAATGGGCGCGACGGCGTTCGCGCTGTTCGCGGACGGCGACCGCTCCCGCGAGGCGTGGACGCTCTCCGACGCGCGGTACGCCGTGGTGAAAAAAGCCGTCAGCGACACCCGCGGCGAGCGTCAAGGGTCGATTCGGCAGTTGATGGCGGAATGGGAGTCTGCAACCGACTCTATGAAATTTTCGGCTGATATAAAAGAAAGGACGCGAATATGAGCGAGAACAATTTCAAATATTTCATCACGGAGGGGACTCTCGCACAGACGGTCAGGTTGCTTACAGTCGGAGAGAATGGCAAGTTTAAGCGCCGTGACTTTGTTGAGTCATTGTGTAAATATTGTACGAACAATACTTACAATGGAAATATCGGAATGGTATACGGATTGCGCTCTACCGGCAAGACTGTCGGTATGCTGCAAACTGCGGAAATACTCACGGAGCAAGGTCATAAGGTCGCTTACGCGCGATTTGATTACGATGAGACGGGTATGGACGCGGCGAACGGCGAAATGAAAGAGCTTATCGCCCACGGGTACACACATTTTTTCATTGACGAAGCAACTTATATCGGTGGATTTCTGAATTTGTCCGCGGAGTGGCCCGACCTGCTTGTTCCCGCAAATAAAATCAAAATTGTCGTGTCGGGAACAGACAGTTTTTTGCTGTGGGTCGCAAGCACATCGTCCCTGTTTCATAGAAACGCAAGGTTCAGCACGAACTATATGTATTATGACGAATACAAACGGGTATACGGCAAGTCTTTTGAAGAATTTAAAACGAGCGGGGGTATCTTCCCGAGAGCGGATATGAGCGAGTTTATCCAATCGGCTGTGGTGCTGAATTTGCTGCACACAATTGACAGCTGTGACGAAGCCGGATACGGGTTTTCAAACATCTATGTAAGCAGATTGTTTGGCATTGGCGCCGACGTTATTTATAAAGCGGTCATAAGCATTTTGAAGTGCGCGGTTATGCCCAGTATCAAGCGGCATTTTGTTAAATTCGCCGAGTCCGAGAACCTCCCTGACCTAGGTACGGCAATTGCAAGATGGATGCCGAACGAGAAAAAGGAAATCCAAGCTCGAATAGCTGATTCGCTGCGCGTATATCAAGATTTCAACAAGATAGAAAACCCGGAGCTCGTAATAGAAGCCTTGCTTGAGTTTCTCGTGAAAATTGGCTGCTTGACAGAGAGCTTTGTTTCCTCATCGGGCTATGCCGCAGGGCAAAAAATCTATTACTTCTCGCACAACGCTTTGATGTATTACGCTATTCAGGAAACCGTGAACGCGATTTATGAGCTGCCGGGTATTGAGGCGGAGACATTCGCAAAAAGCATTGTACAGGCTCAGGAAGGCTTCATTAATGAAAGCGTTGTCTTTTCTCATGTTGTGATGTCGACTGTGCCAAGCGTAAGCGGCTGCCGCAAGGCTTTTAAGTATCACGATATTGACGGTCGGGAAATTGATGTTGCAGTGTACGACCGCAACGCCAATACTCTGTGTTTGATCGAAGTTAAGAGCAAAAGCTCAATTAACGTCGCCAGTGTTTTTTTTGACGAGGCTCGTCATTTGTACGACGACGAGGTGCTGAAAAATATCGGCGCAGATAATGATTGTGAAGTAACGAGAATGATTGTCTATCAAGGCGAGAATCGGGTTATATCAAATGAACTCGGTGATTTATTTCTGGCGAATATCGAGGATTTTCTCTTAAACTGCCGTGATATGGCGCGCTACATCAATCATTTTGAATAGGTTTTTTCTCGGGGAGCGAGCGGATTGCGAGCGACGGTAAGGGGAAAATGATCTTTGGCAATTTGACAGTGTGCGTGTGCGGCCCTTATAATAGGCTATATGAAAACAACGGGACATTCGGCGGGAAATAGACGCTATGATGCGCTGATATTGGATATGGACGGCACGCTTGTGGACACCGAGCGCGCGCTTTTAGACCTGTGGGAATCGACCGCGCGGGAGATGGGTCATATTTTCGCGCGGGACGTGCTGATCTCCACGGTCGGGACGACCTATGCCGACACGCTGAGCAGAATGGCCGAGGTATACCCCGACGCGCCGCATGACGACATCCGAAAGGAGACGTCGCGCCGCTTTCAGGTGTTGCGCGCGGCCGGGCGCGTCGGCCTGCGGCCCGGCGCGATGGCGCTCTTGGATGCGGTCGCGCCCGCGCGGCTCAAACTCGGCCTCTGCACGTCGACGCGCCGGGCCTCCGCCGAAGCGACGCTCGCGTCCGTCGGCATCCTCGACCGGTTTGCCTCGATCGTCTGCGGCGACGAAGTTGCGGCCGGCAAGCCGGACCCCGCGCCATATCTGCTCTCCGCGGCCCGGCTCGGCGTCGCGCCCGGCGCTTGCCTTGCCGTCGAGGATTCCCCTTCCGGGGCGCGCTCCGCGCTCGCCGCCGGTATGGCGGTCGCGGTCGTACCCGACATGATCCCCGTGCCGGAGGACGTCGCCGCCCGTGCGACGGTCCTTTCGGGCCTCTCGCAGGTTTTTGCGCTGCTCTCACTGCCGTAGCCGTCTCATACGCCGCGGCCGCTTTCTTGCGCGGCGGTCGCCTCATTTGCGGGAAGCCCCCTGTGCCGCCGCCGTCCCCGTCCCCGTGTGACGCCGCCGCCGCGCCGCTCCCGTGAAAAAATATCGTGAAAGGACATCATGTTTCAACGTATCTCAAAAGACAAGGCCTTTTACCGCTCGCTCGCGGTGCTCTCCGGGCCGCTCATACTGCAAAACCTGCTGAACAACTCCCTGAGCATGCTCGACACGTTCATGGTCGGCAATCTCGGCGAGACCGCGCTCGCGGGCGTCACACTCGCGAATACCGTTTTTTTTGTCGTCAATCTGCTGATTTTCGGGCTGCAAAGCGGCTGTATGGTGCTGATCAGCCAGTATTGGGGCAAAGGGGACCACGCGACGATCAACCGCATTTTAGGGATCGGTTTCGGCCTTTCGAGCGCGGTCAGCCTGCTCGTCGCGCTTGTCGTGACGTTCTTTCCGATTCAGGTCTACTCGCTGACGACCAGCGACCCGGAGCTCGTGCGCGTCGCGGCGCAGTACGCGCGCATCGTCGCGTTCTCCTTTTTTCTCAACAGCATGGCGCTGATCTACATCGCGGCGCAGCGCTCGATGGGCAACACAAAGCTCGGTCTGGTCGTCCTTTGTTCCTCGATGGCCGCGAATACCTTTTTGAACTGGGTGCTGATCTTCGGCAAATTCGGCTTTCCGGCGATGGGTGTCGAGGGGGCGGCGCTCGCGACGCTGATTGCGCGTCTGATTGAGGTTTCGATCACGGCGGCCTACGCGCTTAGGACGGACCGCTTCCGGTTGGACCTCCGGCTCATTTTGCGGCCCGGCTTTGTGATCTTTAAGGACTTTTTGCGCTACTCGCTCCCGGTTGTGATCAACGAAACCGTCTGGGGGATCGGCTTCTCGCTGTACGCCGTGATCTTTGGACATATGCCGAACGCCGTCGAGGGCGTCGCGGCGTACACGATCACGCAGACAATCGACCGCATGCTCTCAGCCGCCTATTTCGGGGTCGGCAGCGCGGCGTCGATCCTCGTCGGCGCGCCGCTCGGCGCGGGGGACCGGGAAAAGGCGCACACCGCGGGTGTCACAATGCTCACCGTCACATTTATCTTCGGCATCGTCGGCGGCTTGCTGCTGCTGCTTGCGACGGTCTTTTTTGTGATCCCCGTGCTGTTCCCGCTGTTCCGCGCCGCCGATGAAACGCTGCGGATCGGGCGGACCATGCTGTTCATCTCGGCAGTCGTTATGCCCTTCCGCGCGTTCAACTTCTGTAACATCGTCGGCGTCCTGCGCGGCGGCGGCGACGTGCGCGCCGGGGTGTTTTTGGACGTTGGGGCGATGTACGGCGTCGCGCTGCCGCTCGCGGCGCTCTCGGGCCTTGTGTTCCGCGCGCCGGTGATCGTCGTATACGCCTGTATCAGCTTGGAGGAAGTCGTAAAGCTCTTTTTTGGATATTGGCGTTTTTCGCAGAAAAAATGGCTGCGGAACGT
>JAITSR010000172.1 GCA_031287655.1 Clostridiales bacterium | reverse complement strand
GTACACCAACGATCGGAGTGGCCAGCTTGAAGGTCAGCTTGTACGTCCCCGGCTTCTCGATCCAGAGGCGGTAACCATCCTGCCCCGAAGTCTGTTCTATGCTCGTTCTTGCGTCCGTTATTTTGCCGGTCTGCGTATCCGTAAGCACAACCTTCAGGCTCGTTGGACTCGTTAAATAAAGGGCGTAAGGATTGCTCGGATCGCTGAAAGGCCCTCCGTCCTCGTCGAGCAGGCGCAGGTCGATCAACGCGCCTTTCTGCTCCAGGTAGATGTCGCGGGCGATTTCCGTATCCTGATCCTCAGGCAGGAGAAAGCTCAGCGTCTCGTCCGCGAAAATCGCGCTCTCTCTCATCGCTTTGACCGTCACCGTGATTTCATCGCCCGGCAGACCATATACGTTCGATGTTCCGTCAGCGAAACCACTAAACGCCTGATGTGATCGCTGATTGACGCAGGTAATCGTAAATTTTCTATGATTGTCCACAGACGCAGTGACCTCTTGGGTAAAGGCGGCGTCGCCGATATATTTCGTGAACAGCCGAATGTTGATATTTCTGAATAGCATCCGGGCCTTCACCTTAAAATCAGTGGTCTCCGTCGCGGCGACCGCGGGGATGGTTTGAGTAGTAGTATACAAACTCGCATATTTCGGTACGGCGCTCAAACTCACAGTAGCGGGAAAACCGGCGCAGACCGGCAGGGTGTAATATCCCGCCGCGTCGGCCACGGCCTGAAATGCCGGCGCTGCTAATACTCCCTTCTCATCCGAAACCCGCTGCCCCACGCTGATCTTCGCATAAGCGCCCGGCGCCTCCGAGCCGTCGTCTCTGACCACCGTCACCTGACCGGACAGGACAGCGGTGCCTCTGAGGTCATAGTCCCGCAGGTCGATCTCGACGAGGTTCTCTCCGGGGCTCAGCGTAATACCCCGGATGATCTCCCGCGGATAGACCCTGATGTCCTGGACGCCGTCCACGGTAGCCGTCTGGAAGCCGCCCATGAGCCGCACTTCCAGTCGGCTGCCGGAGGCGTAGGGCTTGGAAAGGAACTCCGCGTTCTTTAATGTCAGGGTTTCCAGCGCAGCATGAGAATCGGCGTCCCGCAGGGTAACGGTGTTGGTATACCAAGCGGCGGGGCTGCCGCCGTCCAAGACGCGAACCCGCACCGTGTCCTTGAGCGTCGGTTTGAGCGTCACCTCAGTGACCGTCCCGGCGCTGACGTTGATCGCGCTCTGTTCGGCCATCAGGGTCCGGTCGGCGGCGCGCATCTCGAGCGTATAGGTCTCGCCGTCCGGCAGACCGCCGATCAGGACAGACGTTTCCGGGCCGGCGACGGCCACGCTGTTGCCGACGCCGTTCATGCTGACCGTGATCCGGCCGGCGTAGGCGGAGTCGTCATAGCGGGCGTCATGGGGGATATAAACCCGCAGCGCGCCGCGCAGCTTGGGCAGCTTCGGCTCCGGGATGGAGGCCGCGGCGGTCTTTTTCCCACCGGCAGTTAACGTAAACGCGACGTTTTTTAGGAGCATGCCGTCCTGAACGGTGAAGTCGCCCTTGTAGAAACCGCCCGCTTCTTCTGTGAGCGCGACCGGCAGACTGAGCGCGCTTTGCAGCGTGACGGCGTCGTCATAGGCGACGGCGGCGGTGGCCGCGGCGCCCGCTTCGCCGTAGAGCATGAGGTTGATCCGGTCGCCCGGGTCGGCATAGGCTTTGCCGGCGACCGCGTTGTTCAGGAGGACGTTATAGAGGAGCGTCGTCTCCTCGCCGCCGGGGCCCTCGCCGGGAATCAGCGCCCAGACGTGGGCGTAGCTGCCGTCATATTCCGAGCGGTATTCTAAGTAGCCCTCTTTGCTGGAGGATTCCTCGGCGTCCGCCGCCGTCTTGCTCTCCCCTCTGGGCACGGGCGGGTAGACGTCCCAGTTATAATCTTGGATGAAAAAGAGATAGGTCGCGGCGGTAATCGCGCCGTTCAGCGTCGTCTGCGAGGGATAGGCCGCCAAAATCCCGCTGCCGTTCGGCGCGGCGAGGTCTCCGGTGATGAAGACCGTTGCGGTCTCATTGATTTTTACGGCGTCTCCGTTCTCGGAACGGATTTGGCCGCCCGCGCTGACGGACGTATTGCCGCTGGCTTCCAACGCCGTGCCGTCGGCCGTGATATCGCCGGTAACGTTGACAGTGGCGTTCCCCGTGTATACGGCGGCGGCCCGGTCAGAAAGGGCGACGGCGCCCGTCAGGCTTACGCTGCCCGCGTTCACGACAGCCCAGCTGCCCAACGCTTCAATACCATAATAAGCGCCCTCGCCGCTGACGTTGATGGCGCCGTCCACCGTCACCGTGGAACCCTCCGCCCAGACGCCCACATAGTTGCTCTCGACGTTACCGTGTACCGTGACGGTACTCCCCGTTTCGGGGCCGCTGCTGTCCGGAAGCCCTCTGGCGCAAATACCCGCCCCCGATATAGGCTCCGGGCCCGCTCCGGCGTCCCTGAAGATCACGTCGCCAAAGACCTCCGCCACGGCGCGGTCCGAGGCCAACAGGACAGAAGAATACGGGGAAGTATCCATGCGCAGCTGGGTCGCGATCATATCGCGCTGCACGGTCAGTTCGCCGCCGCCGGAGACGGACGCCGTGCCGTACACCGAGCCTCCGACGCTCAGCGATGCGCCGCCATATAGGAGGACGCCGAAGTCCCAGATGGACTCGATTGTGCGTACGTCGCCGCCGACGGAGACCTGCGAGCCGTCAGCAGCTTCGATGTTACACGCGACGTCCCCGCCGACGCTGAGGGCCGAGCCGTCGAAGACGCGAAGCCAGTAAAGCTGCCCGCTGGCGGCGGTCGCGCTGTCCAGCGTGACGTCGCCCAGCACCGTGATGTCCGAAGCGTAGGAGGCGTTGATCACCGCGTTCGAGTCGGGATAACCCGTATCTTCGACGGTAATGCCGCTGACAGTGGCCGTGCTGTATTCCGCGTAGACGGCCACGGAAGCGCCGCTGTCGGAGATGAGATTAAAGGCCCCGCCGCCGGAGTCGTCCAAGGCGAGATTGGCGTAAGACAGGTTCAGCGTGAAGCCGACGTCGCCGCTGCGCACGTTTAGGGTATGCCCGGCGGTGGCGATGGTCAGGAGAAAGGGATTCTCCTCCTCGCCCGTTAAGTTGATCGGCTCGTCATAGTCGATGTCGCCGAGCAGCTTTAGCGTATCGCCGCTTTGCAGGGCGTCTATGGCGGCATCCAGCGTCTGGTAAGAGGCGACGACCGCTTCATTCCTGACGATCTGGCAGACTTCGCCCGCGGCGAGAACCGCCGTTGGGAAGATCGCCGGGGGCAGGAGCGACTGGCACATCAGTAACGCCAGCGCTAGGCTGAGCAGCTTTTTGAGATTTCTTGTCTTCATCTTTTCCATTCCTTTCCGGAGACTGTCCCGGACCATGTATGACAGAATATCAATTCTGTCGTATGCGTTCTTGTTAAGGCGATTTTAACTTACTGTTAGTCATTAGTCAATAATATGAGCGAATATTTTTTAATTTTTTTGTCTGCCTCATGACACGACGATCCTACATGACCACAAACGAATATATTCCTACCGCAGGTACCTTGCCGTAGTTTCCGTGAACGTCTATAATAAAGCAGTCCGTAGTTTCTTCTAAAAATGATCGAGGTTCAAACAAATGCAATACACTCTCATGCACAAGAATACTCCCGTCGCGGAGATTGAAATAGACGAAGTGCTCGGCGTGGTGAGCAAGATTCTTGATACGCTTGATTTTGAGCGCCTGCCTGTCGGGATTGAAATAACGAACGGGAAACCTAACCGCCGCGCACTAAACGACTGGTGGAGCGGCAGAGCCATACCCGCAAGCCGTTCCGGCCTGCGCGACGCGCTTGAAAAGCTGAACATGTCCTCGCCGCTGCTGCTCCTGACGAAGTGCTTCGGGCTGTCGCTCTCCGACCAGTATTGGATGCGCTCCGCCAAGAAACCCGTCGAATGGAAAGACGTCAATTTCTTTGAGAACACATTCTCGGAGGACGTAGGCAATGTGCTGTTTGGCGCCGTTCCGCACGGCGAAGTAAACCTGATGTCGCCGGACAACACGTCGGACGGGTGGCTGAAAAAGAAGTGGATTATCGCAGACGGCAAGCGTTGTCTTGTCAAGGGCGGCAGTCCGATACTATACCAAGAGCCGCTGAACGAAGCGCTCGCGACTGCGATCATGCGGCGGCTGAACATACCGCACGCGCCTTACAGCGTAATCTACGAGAACGGCCAGCCGCTCTCCGTATGCGAGGATTTTGTCACAAAGGACACTGATTTAGTCAGCGCGTGGCACATTCAGAACATCGCGAAAAAACCGAACGGCGCGTCATGGTATCGGCATTATCTCGACTGCTGTGAACGGCTTGGCATACCGAATATGGAGCAAAGCGTCAATGAAATGCTCGTCGTCGATTATCTGCTTGCGAACCAAGACCGGCACTTCAATAACTTCGGCGCGGTGCGCAGCGCCGAAACGCTTGAATGGCTCGGCGCGTCTCCGATATTCGACACCGGCACGTCCATGTATTACGATAAGCCGACGCGCATGATACGCCCGCGCATCGACGACGAATGTAAGCCGTTCCGTTCCTCTCACGCGGAGCAGATAAAGCTCGTCACGGATTTTTCCCGATTTGACCTGTCGGCGCTTGCCGGCATTGACGAGGAATTTTCCGAAATTCTAAAACCGAGCGAGTACATTGACGACGCGCGGCGCGGCGCGCTGTGCAGCGCCGTCAAGACGCGAGCGGCTATGTTGGAGGAGTTTGTTTTGAGTGCGGCCCCGCAAAAGTTTTTTTCTCGAAACGCTTGACGCGACTGATCAATGAGTATAGAATAATTTCGTAATACAATTATAGGAGGATGTTTGATAATGAATAAAACAGAACTGGTCTACGCGATTTCCGAAAAGTCCGGGTTGAGCAAGAAATTCAGCGAAGCTGCTTTGAACGCGACTCTCCTTGCAATCGAAGACGCACTGAAAGACGGCGAAAAGGTCGTCCTCGTCGGCTTCGGCACGTTTGAAGTTCGCAAGAGGGCCGAGCGGAAAGGCCGCAATCCTCAGACGAGCCAAGAGATTCAGATTCCCGCTTCGCAGGCGCCGGTATTCAAAGCCGGAAAGAGCCTGAAGGACTCGATTAACTCAGCAAAGTAATTTCCCTTTGTTTTGTTTTTCGCAAAGATTTTCTATTTCATTCTGAAAATGAACGCCATCGGCTGACGACAGTAGCCTTTGGCGTTTTTTTCGTCGGTCGCACGCCCGCCGCGCGGCGGGCGCGCGGTTCGGGACGGCGCGCGACCCGTTCGGGACGGCGCGGCTCACTCAAAAGCCATGCAGTCGACATAGGCTTCGGTAAACGCGGGGGAGGATGAGAGCTCAAGATACCGCATTTTGCCTTTGAGCCGCAAAAGCTCACGGATCGCCCGCGCCGAGAGCATGGCCTCGACCGCGCCCGCGCCCGCCGCGTTGCCCGCCGCGACGACCCTGCCCGAAAACTCCGGCGGGATCAGCCCGATTGCCGTTGCGCTGGAAACGCGGACATAGCTCCCAAACCCGCCGGCCAAGTATACGCGGTGAACGTCCCCGGCCGCGATCCCCGCGGTTTTGAGCAGCGTCCGGATACCCGCCGCGATCGCGGCCTTCGCGCTCTGGAGCTCCCGCACGTCGCGCTGTGTGATCATGATGTCCATATGCGCGGCATGCGCCGCGCCTTTTTTTTGCAGCAGGAACGCGCGCCCGCCGCTTTTCCCGCCGCCGTCCTTGCCATCCTTACCGTCTTCCAACGGTATGAGCCTTTCGCACAGCGCCGCGGGTAGACCCCGCGCCCGCGCCTCGTCCGCACTCTCAAGCCTGCCGGTCTCGTCGATCAGACCAAACGCGAGGAGCTGCGCGATCGCATCGACCAAGCCGGAGCCGCACAGGCCGACGGCCGCCGCGCCGCCGATCGTTGTGAGCCGAAGCGCCCCGTCCGCGCCGATCTCCACGGAGTCGACCGCCCCTTCGACGCCGCCGACGCCGCTGTGAATACTCGCGCCCTCAAACGCGGGCCCCGCCGCGGTGGAGCAGGCAAAAAGCCGCTCCCTGCCGCCGAGCACGATTTCGCCGTTCGTCCCGAGGTCCACGAGCAAATTGACTTTCCCCGACCCGCCGAACCCGCACGCGAGCGCCGCCGCGAGCGTGTCCGGGCCGACATAGCCCGAGAGGCCCGGCAGGCACACCGCCACGCCGTCCGGGGCCATCCGCAGCCCGGAGTCGGCGGCGGGCAGGACGCAGAGCCCGGTCGTCACGGGGACAAAGGGCGAGACGGCGATCCCCGCCGCGGGCAGGCCCATAAAAAAGTGCAGCATCGTTGTGTTTCCGACAAGAAAGACCGCCGCGATCTCGTTTGGCGGAACGCCGTTCCGCGCGGAGAAGTCCGCGAGCAGCCGGTTGAGCGCGGAGAGAAGACTCTCGCGCATATCGGCAAGGCCGCGCTGATCTTGGGTCATCGTATGGTTAATCCGCGTAATGACGTCCGCGCCGTACTTGGCCTGCGGGTTCAACGCGGAACGGATACCGAGCCGCGCGCCGTCCGACAGGCGATAAAGATAGGCCGCGATCGTCGTCGTCCCGACGTCAAAAGCGACGCCGAAACAGC
>JAITSR010000112.1 GCA_031287655.1 Clostridiales bacterium | reverse complement strand
TGTCCGTCTCGTACTCAACATGCGCGGTCGAGATCGTGATGCCCCTCTCCTTTTCCTCGGGAGCAGCGTCGATCGAATCAAACGCACGGAACTCCGCCTGGCCCTTCAGCGCGAGCACCTTTGTAATCGCGGCGGTCAGCGTCGTTTTGCCGTGGTCGATATGGCCGATCGTGCCAATGTTGACGTGTGGTTTGTTGCGTTCAAATTTTGCTTTTCCCATGATCTGTTCTTCTCCTTCTATCAATTGTTTATTTGTCTGCGGAACCTGCCGTGTACTTTGCTGCCGTTCAAACGCTCTCCCGCCGCCGACGTCTGTCGCCGCAGCCTGCTATTACCTGCCAACTACTATTGTACAACGCGTTTCACTTCTTGACAATGCCTTCTTGAATGTTCCTCGGGACTTCGACGGATCGCGCGTAAAACATCGTGAACGTCCCGCGGCCCTGCGTGCGTGAGCGGAGGTTCGTCGCGTATCCGAACATCTCGGAAAGCGGCACATAGGCCGTCACGTTCTGCGCGCCGCTGCGCATCTCCATCCCCTCGATATGTCCGCGCCTCGAGTTCAGGTCGCCGATCACGTCGCCCAAATACTCGTCGGGCATTGTCACGTCCACCTTCATCACAGGCTCCAGCAGCACGGGGTCCGCCTTTTTGCAGGCTTCCTTGAACGCCATCGAGCCCGCGACGCGAAAAGCGATTTCAGATGAATCGACCTCGTGATAGGAGCCGTCCACGAGCGTGACCTTGACGTCCACGACCGGAAAGCCCGCGAGCACGCCGTTGTTCATCGCGTCCTGAATCCCGTCGTTGATCGGCTGGATAAACTCCTTGGGGATCACGCCGCCGACAATCTTGTTCACAAACTCATAACCCGCGCCGGGCTCTTGCGGCTCGACCTCGATCCAGCAGTGGCCGTACTGGCCATGCCCGCCCGTCTGCCGGACAAAGCGGCCCTCCGCCTTTGTGGGCTTTCGGATCGTCTCTTTATACGAGACCTGCGGCCTGCCGACGTTCGCCTCGACGCGGAACTCGCGCATCATGCGGTCGACGATGATCTCAAGATGGAGCTCGCCCATGCCCTCGATGATCGTCTGCCCGGAGTCGGGGTCCGTGTGGGAGCGGAACGTCGGGTCCTCCTCCGACAGCTTTTGCAGCGCGAGGGACATTTTGTCCTGCCCGGCCTTTGTTTTCGGCTCGATCGCGATCGAGATCACCGGGTCCGGAAAGACCATCGACTCGAGCACGACCGGCGCCTTTTCATCCGAGAGCGTGTCGCCCGTCGTCGTGTCCTTTAAACCGACCACGGCCGCGATGTCGCCGGAATACACCGTATCGATGTCCTCGCGGTGGTTCGCGTGCATCAGCAGGATCCGGCCGACGCGCTCGCGCCTGTTCTTTGTCGAATTTAACACATAGGAACCGGAGTTCAGCGTGCCTGAATACACTCTGAAAAAGCAGAGCTTACCGACAAACTGATCCGCCATAATCTTGAACGCGAGCGCCGAAAACGGGGCGCTGTCGTCCGCGCCGCGCTCCGTGTCCTCCTCCGTGTCCATCCGCTTCGCGCTGACGGGCGGGATGTCGACCGGGGACGGCAGATACTCCACGATCGCGTCCAACAGCTGCTGCACGCCTTTGTTGCGGTAAGCCGAGCCGCACAGCACGGGGATAAAACTCACGGACACCGTCGCTTTGCGAATGCCGCGCTTGATCTCGTCGACCGTCAGTTCCTCGTTGTTCAGATACTTCTCCATCAGGGCTTCGTCCTGCTCCGCGACCATCTCGACGAGCTGCTCGCGGTACTGCTCGACCTCCGCCTTCATGTCCTCCGGGATCGGACCCTCCTCGACCTCCTCGCCGAGGTCGCCCTTGTAGTGCATGGCCTTGCGCTCGATCAGGTCGATGATCCCCAAAAACTCGCTCTCCTTGCCGATCGGCAGCTGGAGCGGGGCTGGGCGCGCGTTCAGGCGGTCCTTCATCATCTGGATGCAATTGTAAAAATCCGCGCCCATGATGTCCATTTTGTTCACGAACGCGATCCGCGGCACGCCGTACTTGTCCGCCTGACGCCATACGGCCTCCGACTGCGGCTCGACGCCGCCTTTCGCGCAGAACAGCGTGACCGAGCCGTCAAGCACGCGGAGCGAGCGCTCCACCTCGACCGTAAAGTCAACGTGCCCGGGCGTGTCGATGATATTGATGCGCGTCAACGGCAAATGCTGCGTCAGGCCGCCGTCCCATTGCGTCGTCGTCGCGGCGGACGTAATCGTGATCCCCCGCTCCTGCTCCTGCACCATCCAATCCATTGTCGCCGCGCCTTCATGGACCTCGCCGATTTTATGGCTTTTCCCCGTGTAATAGAGGATACGCTCCGTCGTCGTGGTCTTTCCGGCGTCAATATGCGCCATGATCCCGATGTTCCTCGTGTTCTCTAAGCTAAATTGCCTGGGCAAATCTCGCACTCCTTCCCGTCTGATGCCCCACGCAAGCCGCGGCTACCACCGGTAGTGCGCGAACGCCCTGTTCGCTTCCGCCATTTTATGCGTGTCCTCGCGCCTTTTCGCCGCGCCGCCCGCACCGTTTACGGCGTCCATGATCTCGCCCGCGAGGCGCTCTTTCATTGTCCGCTCGCCGCGCCTGCGTGAAAAATCCACGAGCCAGCGCAGCCCCAGAGCCTGTTTCCTGTCCGGGCGGACCTCCAGCGGCACCTGATACGTCGCGCCGCCGACACGGCGGGCCTTTACCTCAAGCACCGGCATGATGTTGTCTAAAGCCTGCCGGAACACGTCAAGCGGCTCTTTCCCGGTTTTCTGCTTGATGATGTCAAAAGCGTCGTAGCATATCTTCTGGGAAACGCCTTTTTGTCCGTCAAGCATGATGTTGTGGATCAGTTTTGTCACGACCTTGTCGTTGTAAAGCGGGTCCGGTAAAACGTCCCTCTTGGGGATATGTCCTTTTCTCGGCACAGAGCTTCCCTCCTTCATTTGACTATATCGACGGCCCGCGCTGCAATCTGCGTAAACGGCGGCGCCAGATTTCCGGCGGCGGCCTCGGGCGGCGATAAATCAACGGTACTGTCGGCGGACGCCAAATCCCCGGCGGCGCTGGTTTTGCGCGGGACCGGGCCTTCTGCGTACACACCGATGTGCGCCAGCATCCTTCTATGATAGATTACAATGTATCAGAGCTTGATCACAATGCATCGGAATATCATATTGATTTGTGACGCGATTACGGGTTGTTTTTACCCTTGGTTCAGCAGGCCTTTGGCTGGCGACGGCCCTTGTCAGGCCTTTGCCCCGGCCTTCGGCTTTTTCGCGCCATACTTCGAGCGGCTTTGCATACGCTTTGCGACGCCCGCAGTATCCAACGTGCCGCGAATGATGTGATACCGGCAGCCCGGCAAATCACGCACCCTGCCGCCGCGGATCAGCACGACGCTGTGCTCCTGCAAATTGTGTCCGATCCCGGGGATATACGCCGTGGCCTCAATCTGGTTTGTCAGGCGCACCCTCGCGACCTTGCGCAGCGCGGAATTTGGCTTCTTTGGCGTGGACGTTTTGACCACGGTGCAGACGCCGCGCTTCTGCGGGCAATTGATGTCGATCGGCCGCTTTTTGAGCGTGTTCAGCCCCTTTTGCAGCACCGGCGCTTTTGACTTGTTCGTTTTCTCCTGCCTGCCTTTACGCACCAACTGATTAAATGTTGGCAACTTTTTTCACCTCCTTTTTACCAATGAAATTTTGAACTGCAAGTGTTCGCCGAACGTGTTTCCAATTACGCTCAAAAGCGGCTTTCAGGATACCCTGAAAGCCGCATCTTTGACGATGGACCCGAGGAGGATCGAACTCCTGACCTCCGCGTTGCGAACGCGGCGCTCTCCCAGCTGAGCCACGAGCCCATGTACACGCGCAGAACACTCTGCTACTGTCAGCAGATGCTGCGCCGTCGGACGACATCTATAAGTATACCAGATATTTTTATTTTGTAAAGACTATTTTCAAAAATTGCGGAGTAACAAGTCAGACTCCCTCCATTCCCCTCCTTCGGAGGGGAATGGAGGTGGATTCTATCGTATTTGCTAATTCAATGGCGCCCAGCGCTCCCAGTCGCCGCTCTGCCATTCGTATCCGTGCGCCGCGCTCGCCTCGATCATCCCCGCGAAGCCCCAGTGCGTCTCCGCCAAATCGGGGTAGAAAGCGCGAAGGCGATCCTCAACGTCCTCCGCGCGCAGCCGCCGCCCGAGCATGCGGTTGACGATCGCGACGACTTCCGCGCGCGTGATCGCGTTCTCCGGCAGGAATAAATCACCGGGGTAACCGCTAATCCAGCCGAGGGCGTACGCGGATAGGATGGACTCATACGCCCAGTGCGCGCTCGTGACGTCGATGAACGCGCAGTCGATATCCGATTTCTGTTCGTCGAACCGCGATGCGACCGCCGCGAACTCCGCTCTCGTTATGTTCCGCTCAGGTCTGAACGCGCCGTCTTCGTAGCCCGCCAAGATGCCCAGCGCCGCCAGCGTTTTCACCGCCGTCGCGTGCCATTCGCCGCCGGATATGTCGGTAAATTGGCTCGCCGTATCGGCGACGTTCTTGTCTTTTAGTAAACGGTAGAAAATTGCCGCGACCTCGGCGCGCGTGATCGGGTTGTCAGGGCGCACCGTGCCGTCATTGTAGCCCATGATGTACGAAATGTGTTCGCCTGTTTCGAGCATCCCGCGAACGCGCTCGCTGATTACAGGGCCGGTTTCCTTGAACACCTCGACTTCTTTTATGACTGT
>JAITSR010000048.1 GCA_031287655.1 Clostridiales bacterium | reverse complement strand
TGCCGGACACGGAGCCGATGTAGTGGACGTCCCAGCCGTCCGAGAGCAGCTCCGGCAGGAGAATCAGGTTCGGAATCACATGGCCCGCGCTTCCGCCGCCCGTCAGAATGATTGTCTTGCCGCCCGCGTTTGCCACCGTGTACCCGCCTCCCGTCCAGTTTCAAATTCCCGCGTTCATTTTAGCCGATCCGCGCGAAAATTACAACGTCAGGTTCCGCTCGCTTGGAGCGCGTCGATTTTGGCGATCGCTTCGTCGTACTCAAACATCAGGATATGGCGCTCGATTTCTGATATGGCGCTCCGCTCGGGCGGCGGGAGCGGGGACTCGACGCATTTTTGCAGCAACTTGTTGACCGTATGGATGTCCATGCGCGAGAGGGCGGCTTTTAACTCTCCCAAAACCGCGGTTTCGGTAAAACCGGCATTGCCGTCCTCACCGCCCCCGCCGAGTGCCGCGCCGATTGCGCCCGTCAGCAGGCTCAGCTCCGCGAGGAATTTTGCGTGCTGCCCCGCGACCGCTTCGCGGTCCCCTGACCGCGCGGCGTCCTCCTGCCGTGCGGCCGACTCGCCCAAAGCCGTCGCGCCAATGCTGCGGGCCGCGCCTTTGAGCGCGTGGACCAATGTCCGATAAAGGGAGAGGTCTCCCGACGAAAAACAGCTTTCAAGCCGGGAAGCCTGCTCTTCGGCATCCTTGCAAAAGTCGCGCAGAATGTTCCGATACGCAGCGGCAGAGCCGCCGAGATTCCGAAGGCCGACCTTGACGGAGATGCCGGGTATGCGCGGCAGTCCGTCCGCCGCGTTATCACACGCGGTGTCCCCGCAATCACCGCTCCCCTCGTCTGCGCTTCGCTCCCGCTCCGCGGGCGGCAAGCCGCCTTGCGCGACCCGCTTCTCCGCGGGCAGCCACTTTTGCAGAATCGCTTCGAGCTTGTGGATTTCGATCGGCTTTGCGAGAAAGTCGTCCATGCCGTTCTGCAAGAACATCTCCCGCTGGCCCGCGACCGCGTTCGCGGTCAGCGCGACGATCGGCACATTTGCGTAGCGAAGGCATCTGCCGTCCTTACAATAGCTGTTGCCGTCTTCGCCGTCGATCGCTCGGATCATCGCGGTCGCCTCAATACCGTCAATGTCCGGCATCATATGGTCCATGAACACGATGTCATAGCGGTGTATTCTCGCGAGCTCGACGGCCTTCCAACCGTTCAGGCAGGTGTGGATTTCCATGCCGTAGAGCGCCAAAAGCTCCTTTGAAACGCGAAGGTTTGTCGCGATGTCGTCGACGACCAGCACCTTCGCGCCCGGCGCGGTGAACGACGTGCGGCGTTTCCTGTTTTCGAGCGTCGGCGCATTCGTCGGCGCGCCGTTCATAATGTTCGCTATGCCGACGCAAAAAATCGGCGTCGCGACCTCCTCCGACTGCGCGTCCGCCGCGATCTCACCGAGCCCGGCCATCCGCACAAGCCGGCAGCCGGTTCCGCCGCGCCGCATCGCCGCGCGCGCCGCGGAGAAGTGATCCGGGGATACGAACGCGAAATCATATTTTCTCCCGGCAAGCTCGTACTCGAATTGCTCGGCCGATTGCGTGTACACAGGATTTGTGCCGAGCCCCTCAAACGCAAAAGCGACCGCGGAAAGATATGCCGGGCGGTCTTCTAAAACGAGGATGCGCCTCTCCGAAGGTTTTTCGACAGCCGCGAGCGGAGTCGTACCGGCCACGCCCTGTATCACGGTGGCGGTGAACGTCGAGCCGCGGCCATAGCGGCTCTCGACCGTGACGTCCCCGTCCATCGCGCGGCAGAGACTGCGCGCGATCGCGAGTCCGAGCCCCGTCCCCTCGACATTGTCGCTATGCGGTTTTTCGAGCCGCGTAAAGTCCGAAAACAGCTGATCGAGATGTTCGGGCTGGATTCCGATGCCGCTGTCCTCCACAGAGCACACGAGCAGCAGCTTGCCGTCGCCCAAATCCTCATGGCGTATGCGCAATGCGATATGTCCGGCGCGTGTGTATTTGACCGCGTTGGAAAGGATGTTTTGCAGCACCTGCCGCAGGCTCACCTCATCGCCGACCAAGGGTTGGGGGATGTCCGCGTCGACCTTTACAAAAAACGCGATGTCGCGGTCGATCAGCCGGATGCGCACGACGTTGACGATGTCGTTGATCAACGATGCGAGGTAGTAGCGTTCAAACACGATCTTGCGCCGCCCGGCCTCGATCTTTGAAAAGTCCAAAATATCGTTGATGATCGCGAGCAGGTTCGTCCCAGCCTGCCGGATGATCGTGACATACTCTGAGACCTCGCGCGGAACGTCTTTTTGCAGGATCAGTTCGGACATCCCGAGGATCGAGTTCATCGGTGTGCGGATTTCATGGCTCATGCGCGCAAGGAACGAGGATTTGCTGAGGCTTTCCTCGTCGGATTGTATTTTCGCGAGGCTGATGCGGATCAGGAAATAACTCAGAAAGACAGCCATGACCAGCCCGAGCACGGAGAGCATCGTGACCACCGAGACCATGTCCTGAAAATAGCTGGCCGAGGGTGTCGCGACCCCGATGTACCAACCGTTGCTCATACGTTGGAGGGACATCACGATCTCGATGCCGGTAGTGTTCAAAATCTCTCGCGCGCTGATAGCCGACTCGCCCAACAGAATCTGTTTTTCGATCTCGGCGTAGCTGGGGCTGATCTCAGAGGAGTGCCTGTCGATCCACGCGGGATCAGGGTGCGCGATGAACTTCCCGTCCGGCCCGATAATCAGGCCGTACCCGCCGTCCGCGAAGGCCACCGAGGAGATGTAACCGACGATGTCGTCGAGCGTCATATCTATCTCGACCACGCCGCATGACAAGCCGTCATCCGTATAGATCTCCTTCGAAAAGGACAGGATGCGCCCGCCGGTGCGGACGTCCGTATATGGACCGGTAAATGCGATGCGCCCTTCGGCCTCAATCGCCGCGGTGTACCACGGGCGGCTTTCCGGCTGGAAATCCTCGGCCGGGGGACTTTCGAGTCCGGAATATAAAACGCCGTCGATCACGCCCCCCATGATGGTCATGTCGGAGAGACGTTCGTCCTCGGCGAGCAGCTTCTTGTTCAGCCTTTGCAGAAGGCGCTCAAGCAAATCCTTGTCGCGGTTTTGCGTGAGATGGCCTTCGATCATCAGGGCGGTGTTCAGCGTCGTGATCTCGACCTCGCGCAGCCGCGTGTAAATATTCGAGCCCGCGACGGAGAGCAGCTCTTCCGCGGTCATCGCGATTTCGCGCTCGACCATATCGATCAAAAAGAGACAGCTGATGAGCACCATCAAAAAGAAGGCAAGGAACACGAACAGCAGCTGCCTGATATTCATTCTTATCGGCGCGCGCAGCTTTTCAACGGCAGGTGGAAGTATCATAGAAGGGTCCTCACGGTAACGGGTCAGCCGACAAAATGCACACAGGCGACACGGATGACCGGCTCGAGCGCCGGGTCAAAGTGACTGCCGCAGCCTTGGAGCAGAATCTCGATTGCCTGTTCGTGCGAAAACGCGGGCTTATAGGGTCGTTTGGAGATCAGCGCGTCATAGACGTCCGCGACCGCCATCAGCCTGCCTTGGAGCGGGATGTCGTGCCCCGCGGACCCGCGTGGATAGCCTGAGCCGTCCCACTTTTCATGGTGCGAACCGGCCATGATTTTCGCGTGCTTTAAAAAATCGTTCTCGCTCGTGCTCCGCTGAATCCTGTCGATGATTTCCTCGCCGAATATCGAGTGCTTCTTCATTTCCTCGAACTCCGTCACCGTCAGCTTGCCGGGCTTTAGCAGGATGCAGTCGTGAATCGAAATTTTGCCGACGTCGTGGAGCTGCGAGGATTGCAGCATGAGGTCGATGTCCCAGTTCGACAGTTCGTCCGTGTATATCTTGAGGTTCAGCAGTTCGTCGACGAGCAGCCGGAGCGTCCGGGAGGTCCGGAAAACATGCTCGCCTGTCACGTCGTCACGGCACTCAACAAGCTCGCTGACCGTTGTGAGGATCGCGGTTTGAAGCTCGGTCACGGCGCGTGTTTTGGCGTCTGCGAGCTGCTGAAGATTGTTGTTGATAAATTCGAGCTCGGCCCGCTGCGTCTCGACGAGCAGGTGGTGCTCGATCCGCTTTTTCAGGCGTGGCGGGGAGAACGGCTTTGTGACATAGTCGACCGCGCCGAGGGAGAAACCTTCGATCTCATCCTGCTCGTTGTCCTGAGAAGTCAAAATGACGACCGGGATATGCCGCGTGCGCGGGTTGGCCTGTAGGATATGCAGGGCTTCATAGCCGGTCATGCCGGGCATCAGAACGTCGAGCAAAATCAGGTCGGGCGTCGTATTTTCCAAAAAGCGGAACATGATTTCCGCGCTCGGGACGGTAAAGGCCTCATATTCGGCCATCAGGATGTTTCTGGCCGCTTTTAGTGTGACCGAGTTGTCGTCAACGATGAGTATCTTCTTTCGTGCAACCATCTTTTTATGTCTCCACTTAGATGTCTAAAAGATTGTCTGTGTTTGGACGATACTTGCGCTTAAATAAATTTGTCTGACAGTCTGTAATGATTTTTATGAACAGTCCTTCACAACGCCTGCCGCCAAATTTCATACGCGTCTTCCGTTCGCCTGTAATGGTGGTCCACGGACGCCTCTATCATATCCGCGAAGGCCCAGTGGGCAGGGGTCAAATCGGGATAGAGCGCGTGGTATTTCAGATCGACATCCTCAAACCTGAGCCGCCGCCCGAGTATACGGTTCACGATCGCGACGGTCTCCGCGCGCGTGATCGCGTTCTCAGGCAGGAAAATGTCGCCGGGATAGCCGGAAATCCAACCCTTGGCATACGCCGACAAAATGGTATCGTGCGCCCAATGCTCCTTTGGAACATCGACAAACGCGTCCTCAACATCCGA
>JAITSR010000026.1 GCA_031287655.1 Clostridiales bacterium | reverse complement strand
CCTCTCATCTTCAGTGAAGGAAGGGGGAATCGGGGCGGAACCATAAGGTTCCCCTCGAAAGTATGAAAGTCACGCCCAGCGCCGATGACTTTCATACTTAGGCGCCTCACAGCAATAAGTCCATGCGGGAATTAAAGTAAAAAAATAATTTAGCTAAAATAGTTCATCCATTTACCAGAATTAACGATAGCGTATCTATGGCGGATTGTCAATAAGAAGCCGATCATTTGATGAAATTTTGTTGAAATCCGATGTCCTATAAGCGGATTTCCGCTAAAAAGCTATGGGATTAAGACTAAAAACAGCCAAGATAATTATTGAAACGCAATATAGTTGATTGACGCGAGACTAAGTAATTCAATATACTGAAATCGAAGTCAGAGTTTTTAAGTAAGTTGTAGGAATTTATAAATCAAGGGGGAGAATATGCGCAAAAAAACAGTTGGAAGACGATGGATGAGCCTAATCGCAGCGGTTGCGCTGCTCATTGCATGCCTTGGACCCACCGGGGCGACGCTCGCGTTGGACAGCGACGCTGCGGGCGTTGAGACGGTGGGCGCCGCGGCGGCGGAGGGGGCTGTCGGAGCAAGCGATAGACCATCGGCGGAACCCGGCGTCTCGGTAAACGCGGATCCGGACGACGACAGGCCGGGACCCGGTGAGCCGGAAAACGCGACTGCCGCGGCGGAAGCCGCAGCCGACGCGGCGGACGGCACTGCCGATACTGACGGCATTGACATCGGAGGGTCCGTTGACGAGGCCGAAGCCGAATCCGAGGCAGAGGGCAACGCGAACTTCGACTCCGATGCATCCGCAGACGCCGACGCATACGGCGAAGCGGACGCGGACGCCCTCGTGGCCGAGGCTCTGGATTTTGAGTTTGGGACCCTCTCTGTCACGCCGTTCGTCGATACGCTGACGTTCGACGACCCGGACGACGCAGCCGGTTGGACCGCCTCGTCCGTGCCGGGCTATTCGGAGCTTTCCGGGTTCTCCGCCGTCTTTGACGGCGCAACGTTCACGCGCGACGGGCTGCCGGATGGCAAGCTGAAAGCGGGCGCGGTCTTTCCGGGCGCGGGTTCCGGATGGGGCGGCATCCGCTTGCAAAAGAACGATTACAGCCTGCCGCTCAACGCCGACTGGAACAACGTCACGTTTGACGTCGTATACGAAAACGGCGGAAACCTGACGATGTACGTCGAGTTGATCGCCGACGACGCGCGGGGGGATACCGTGATCCATGACGGCGCGCGTCTGACGTCCGCGACGAACAACGACCCCGCGGCAGGGTATCGCCGCGCGCCGGTCAGCGTATTTTTTATCCCGCCGACGGGCGCGGGCGAAACGGAACTCACCTCTCTGACAATCGACATCTACCTTCGGGAATCCAGCTTCGCAAACGGTTTCTTTATTGATAATATCAAGTTTGGCAAGGGCAATCTGCCCGCCGGCAACAACACGCTTGTGACGAACAAGCTGACTGCCCCGACACAAGCCCTCGTTACGCTGCCCGCCGTGGCGCAGACGGTCGACAGCCGCGCGGATGAGACGACACGCAGACTGTACGCGTACCTTGACGCGATCGGAAAATCCGACTATGTGCTCTTTGGGCAGCAGAACGCGACATTTTCCAAGAGCGGCATGAACCAGAACAACTATCCCGGCGCGACAAACAACGACGTAAAAGACATCACGGGGGACTATCCCGCGATCTTCGGAATCGACACGCTTTCCCTGACAGGCGACGAGAGCGGCCATGGCGGCAATACCGCCGATCCGGTCAGAGGCTCGGCGGATACGAGCATCGCGGCGGCCCGGCAGGGCATGCTCGTCACGCTCTCGGCTCATATGTCAAACCCCGGTCAGTTGAAGGATCTCTACAACGCGGGCGGCGCAAGCAGGGCGAGTGTCTTTAATGAAGCGACCGGAAAATGGATTTTTAGGGGTTGGGGCTACAGCAACAGCACGCAGAACGTCGGGCACGACCCGATGGCGCGCATTTTGCCGGGAGGCGATGCGAACGACGTCTATCGCGCGTATCTTGACCTGATCGCCGAGTACGCGTCCTACCTTGCCGCGGAAGGCGTCCCGATCCTGTTCCGCCCGCTCCATGAGAACACGGGGAGCTGGTTCTGGTGGGGCGCGGCGTTCAGCACGCCGGAGGGCTTTAAAAACGTCTGGCGTTATACGGTCGAGTATTTGCGCGATGTGAAGGGCATCCACAATATGCTCTATGTCTACTCGCCGGGCGGCGGCTTCGCTGACGAGACGATTTACGGCAAACGCTATCCCGGCGACGAATATGTGGATGTCTGCGCCTTTGATCAATATCACAACCCGACGACGGCGACCGGCTGGATTGACACCGATTTTAGGCAGGCGATCAAAATGGTCGACCTGTTCGCGAAGCGGCACGGCAAGATCGCGGCGGTGTCGGAGACGGGCGCGGGCGTCGGCAGCAATACGGTCCGTCCGACATGGCATTACGAAGTCCTGCAAGAGGTCGCGGGTAAGGCGTCCGACGCGGATTACAGCGGTTATGAGGGCGGCGGCGTCGATATGGCTTACTACATGGTTTGGTATAACGGCAGCTACGTCCCGAACAAACCCGCGCCGACGCGCGGCCAGCCCGGGGTGAACTCCTTTATTGATTTTGCGAACGACCCGAGCTCGGTGCTGGCGGGCGGCGTAAAGTTTTATGAGTACACGGAGGCCGTCGCGGCGGGGCCGGAGGTTCGTTCCGCGTATGTCGTGTCGCCGCTTTCCGGCGCCTTCCTGACGGACGAGACGACCGTCGTCGCGAGCCT
>JAITSR010000450.1 GCA_031287655.1 Clostridiales bacterium | reverse complement strand
ATGGCGAGTTAGTCTCTTAAAGTTTGTGCCATATTCTGTTTTCAAGCTACAGTGTTTCTGTGTGGTTTCTGTTTTGTTGCGCTTCTAACTCGAGTCATTGGTCCGTAGTTTCAAACTTGATTCCCCTCTACTACTCCTTATACTTCACAGAGCGTTCAAAATCCCCCGCAAAGGAAAGCCATGTATTCCACCTTTTGGCTGCCTCCGACACGGGGGATTCTATGCGTCCGGCACCGCCCGCCGGGGCCTTCCGGAGTTTACCGGAATCCTCCGAAGCCTGCCGAAACCCGCTGCGCCGGGGTTTAATTCGGCTGCGCGGAAGGCATGGCAGCGGGCGCTGCTATACGTTCAATCACCTCGGCGGGCGGCTTACGCCATTCTGCCGCGGCGGTCAAAACCTCACTCCGCGCGCGGCGCCTGCTGTCTTCGGCTTATTCAATTTTGGGACTGCGTATTTCTTTTTAGTTGGCGACCGCGCTCTCCGTCGCCCGCATGGGGTTGATCTTGATCCCGGGTCCCATCGTCGGCGCGATGACGACGCTCCGAAGATACTGCCCCTTTGCCGCCGCGGGCTTCGCCTTCACGACCGCGTCCATCAGCGTATGGAAATTGTCCGCGAGCTTATCAGCCTCAAACGACGTCTTTCCGATCGGGCAGTGTATGATATTCGTTTTATCAAGGCGATATTCAATCTTGCCCGCCTTGATGTCGGCGATCGCGCGTATGACATCGGGCGTGACCGTCCCGGACTTAGGGTTCGGCATCAGGCCCTTGGGCCCCAAAACCTTGCCCAGACGCCCGACGACACCCATCATGTCCGGCGTCGCGACGACGACGTCAAAATCAAACCAGTTCTCCGACTGGATCTTCTGAACCATGTCCTCCGCGCCGACAAAATCGGCTCCGGCCTGCTCCGCTTCCTTCGCCTTGTCGCCCTTCGCGAATACGAGCACGCGCACCGTCTTGCCCGTCCCGTGCGGGAGCACGACAGCGCCGCGCACCTGCTGATCCGCATGCCGCGAATCGACGCCGAGCTTAATATGCGCCTCGACGGTCTCGTCAAACTTTGCCTTCGCCACCTTCCGGCAAAGGTCAATCGCCTCGGTCGGCGCGTACAGGTTCATTCTGTCAATCAGCTTTGCGCTTTCTTGGTACTTCTTCCCTCGTTTCATACCAAACAATCCCTCCTTCCCGTCCGGTCAGTCCTCAACGGTGATACCCATGCTTCGGGCCGTCCCTGCGATCATGCTGATCGCGGTGTCGATGTTCGCCGCGTTCAAATCCGGCATTTTCAGCTCGGCGATCTTGCGCAGCTCGTCGCGCGGCACCTTCGCGACCTTTTCCTGATTCGGCTTGCCCGAGCCGCTCTCAATCTGACAGGCCTTCTTTAACAGTACCGCCGCCGGTGGAGTTTTCGTGATGAACGTGAAGGATCGGTCCGCGTAAACGGTGATCACAACGGGGATAATCAACCCCGTGTCCTTCGCTGTCCGTTCATTGAACTCTTTGACAAAACCCATGATGTTGACACCATGCTGCCCAAGAGCTGGTCCAACCGGTGGAGCAGGCGTCGCTTTGCCGGCCGGGATTTGCAGCTTGATGTAGCCGGCTACTTTTCTTGCCATGTCTTTCCACCTCCCAATGATTGTGAATTGATATATTAAATGCTATAGTTTCTGTATCTGAACGAGTTCCAGCTCGACGGGCGTCTCGCGCCCGAACATCGAGACCAAAACGCGCACCTTTTTCTTTTCCATGTTGATGTCCTCGACGATGCCGACAAAATTCTCCAAAGGCCCCGTCGCGACGCGCACGTTATCCCCGACCTCGTAGTCCACGAGCGGCGCAAATTCCTCGACGCCCATCGCTTTTACTTCTTCATCGGAGAGCGGCACGGGCTTGGAGCCGGGCCCGACAAAGCCCGTCACGCCGCGCGTGTTGCGCACGACATACCATGTGTCGTCGGTGATCAGCATTTTGATCAGGACATAGCCGGGGAACACCTTGCGCAGCGTCACCTTCTTGCGTCCGTCCTTGATCTCGATTTGCTCCTCCATCGGCACGACGATGTCCAATATCAACTCCTGCATGCCGCGAATCTCGATGACCTTTTCGATGTTGGCCTTGACCTTGTTTTCATACCCGGAATAGGTGTGGATCACATACCACTTGATGTCCGGATCAATCGGCGGCAGCGGCTCGGTTTCGCCCTCAAAACCGACTTCGCCGTCGAGACCGGCTTCCAAACCGCCCTCAAAGCCGGCCCTCAAGACGGGTTCAAGCCCGGCCGCCGCCACGCTTTCCGCCGCGCCTTCAACAGCGCCGCCAAACATCTCGTCGTCTTCGATCATCGGGACCGCGTAGGCCGTCTCCGGCGCGCCTGCCGCCCCCGCGCCGTCCCGACGCCAATATCCATAAATCCGCATTGTTATGACCATTCCTTTCTGTGAAAGGCAGAAACCGACCTCGCAGAGCTTAGCCGATGTTGAGCGTCAGCAACAATATCCGCGAGAGGACCATGTCCAGAACATAAATCAGGATCCCCATCACGGCGCAGACAAACAGAACCGTCGTCGTGTAGTTCAGAAGCTCCGGCCATGTCGGCCATGTCACGCGCTTTAACTCCAGCCGGATGTCCGTGACGGTCTTTTTGATCTTTTTGACCAGCGCGCCCTTTTCTTTTACGTCTTTGCCCGCCATAGCAGCAAGCCTCCCTTAATCCCGCGACGCCCGCGTATCGTGCCGTGCGGCGCGAACAGTTCCTTAGCGCGTTTCCCTATGCACCGTGTGCTTGTGGCAGAAACGGCAGTACTTTTTCATTTCGATCCGATCCGGATCGTTTTTCTTGTTTTTCATCGTGTTATAGTTCCGCTGCTTACAGTCATTGCAAGCCATTGTAATCCGAACGCGCATCGCAAAACCTCCTAATACACTCAACGGGTTTTTTTTGAGCAAAAAAAAAGAACTGGCTCATGTCAGTCCTCATAATATATCACACGCACATATCCCTGTCAAATTATTTTTACGCGGCGCGTCTGCGCCGCGCGCTCCCGGTCCTTATCTCTGGACGCGGCCGGATGCGTTGCCTTTTGCGAGCGCTTCAACCTCGGCTTTGCTCACGAGGTTGAAGTCGTGCTCAATGCTGTGGCCCAAGCAGGACGCCGCGACCGCAAAGTTGATCGCGCGCTGCTCGTCATAGCCCTCCAA
>JAITSR010000425.1 GCA_031287655.1 Clostridiales bacterium | reverse complement strand
TATAAGGCTTTGGCAATCAAAAAGAAAGTTTTAGGAGCGGAACACCCCGACACTGCGACGACATACAACAACATCGCGTTAGCATACCATGCCCAAGGCGACTACGACAAAGCGCGTGATTTATTTTGTCGCGCGGTAATTGTTATGAATATCCGCAAGTTGGGGGAACATCCTCATACACGGTCAGCTTTTACGTCTATGCGCGATGCCTACTTGAAGGCGGGGGGCAAGGAAGAAAATTTTGACGGGTGGTTTAAGGAACGCACAGCGAACTATCCGGTTTGGTGCGAGTAAAATTCGCAAAGCTCGTGTTGACGTCGCTTCCCGTCGCCGTCGTCTCACCGCTCCGCCAAGAGGATCGTGCCCTCCTGCTGCGAGACCTTGATCTCCAAGCGGCCGCCGATCGCTTTAAGTTTGTTTTGCAGATACGAAATATAGACCCAGACGATGCCGCTGTTTTTTTGCGCGTGGTCGCCGCCCCATATCCGCTCAAAAAAATGTTCCGCGGCGATGTTCTTTCCGGGGTTTTCCATCAGCGCCTCCATCATCTGACATTCCTTGCCGCTCAGGCGGATTGAGGAATTGCCGCCCGTCAATTCAAATGTGGAGCTGTTCAGCGACACGTTTCCGATTGTGATTTCGGACGGTTTATAGGCAGAGGCGCTGCGTGTCATCGCGCGGATGCGGGCCAGCAATTCGCTTGTCGCAAACGGTTTTGAAAGGTAGTCGTTCGCGCCGGTGTCCAGCCCCTTTACGCGGTCCTCCACTTCTGATTTGGCGGTGAGCAGCAGCACCGGCGTCGCGACGCCCCGTTCGCGCAGCGCGGACAGCGCTTCCAAGCCGCTTTTTTTGGGCATCATGATGTCCAGAATAATCGCGTCGTAATACTGCCCGGCGCAGCGCTCCAAGACGCTCTCCCCGTCATACACCGCGTCCACGGTGTAGCGGCTGTGGTTCAGGATCGTCACCAAAACATCGGACAGCTCCCGTTCGTCCTCCGCAAGCAATAACCTCATGATTCCTCCTTAAATACCAGCCTCAGCCGCGTTTTGAATCCACTCAAAGATCGTCTGCATCGTAAGATCGGTGGACGCAATTTCATCGGCGCAGCGTTTTAGTTCCCCAAACATCAGGTCCGCGTCGGGGATATTCTTCTTGTATTTCAATTCGTGTTCAAGGCTTGCCCAAAAGTCCATCGCGATCGTTCGGATCTGCACCTCGACAAAAATCTCGGGCGGCGCAAAAAGCCGCGATTCAGACGGACAGGACGCGCCGGATTGGCGCAGGATGATGTGCAGACTCCGGTAGCCGTTGGGCTTTGGGGCTTTGATGTAGTCTTTCGTCCGCACAAGTTCAAAGCTTCCGGTGTCGCGCAGCGCCTGCTCCAGCGCGTAGATGTCGCCGATGAACTGACAGACGATCCGCGCGCCAACAAGGTCATAAAGGCGCTGCACGGCGGCCTCGGCGGTCTGCGGAAAGCCGAGGCGCGCGAGTTTTTCTTTTGCGCTCGCGGCCGACTTAATGCGGGTTTTATAGTGTTCCACAGGAAAGCGCCGCTTTTTGTCCGCGCGCGCTCCTTCCATCGCCGCCAGCGCCTCGGCAAACGCCGATTCCGCCGCTTTTAGCGCGGCGTAATACTCCCCGTAAAACCGCTCGTCCGCGCCGTCCCCTTCGTTGGCCTCCGCGTAGAACCCTTGTGCTTGCGCCTGTTCTTGTATCTGCGCTTGTGACTGTTTCATGTCAACCTCCATCCCCTTGCGGTCAACATCATAAAACGTTATGCTTGAAAAAACCTTGAACAATCTAAAAAAATACGCCCTGCTTTCAAGGAATTTTCAATATTTCCGTGTATAATAGAGTGTATAGAGTGAAGCTCGTTGGAGCAAGAAGGCGGAGGTGTGCGTGCGCAGGAGCGGTAAGGAGGGGTCTTGTGAGAATATTGCTGATTGAGGACGAGCGCCAGCTTTCAGAGGTGCTGACGACACTGCTAAAACAGCAAAAATACACCGTCGACGCGGCCTTTGACGGCGTAAGCGGCGAAGAATACGCGCGTTCGGGCGTCTACGACATCATTATCCTCGATGTCATGCTCCCTAAGAAAAACGGGCTGGACGTCTTGCGCTCTTTGCGGGATGCAAAAATCGGGACGCCTGTTTTGCTGCTGACCGCCAAATCCGAGGTGGAGGATAAAATCTCAGGGCTGGATCGCGGCGCGGACGACTATCTGACCAAACCCTTCGCGACCGGGGAGCTGCTGGCGCGGCTCCGCGCGATGACCCGCAGAACGGGCGAATTTACGGGGGACGAACTGATATATCACGATATGGTTTTGGACAGGAACACCCATGAGCTGCGCTGTCGGAGCGGCGGGGCGCAAACGCGGACGCAGGCGCAAACGCGGACGCAGACGAAAACGCAGACGCAAACGCAGGATCAGCGTGACAAGCCGCAAAGCCAGACTCACAAAGCGCAGGAGCGGGATCAGCGCGGCAAGCCGCAGGATCGGGACCCGTATAACAAGGTGCAGCTCGCGATCAAGGAGTATCAAATTTTGGAATTGCTCATGCAGAACAGCCGACAGATTATCCCGAAAGAACGGTTTATTGAAAAGATATGGGGATACGACACGGACGCGGAATACAACGCGATTGAGGTCTATATTTCATTTATCCGCAAGAAACTCGCCGCGATCCATTCCCGCGTCCAAATAAAAGCCGTCCGCGGCGTCGGTTACACATTGGAGGAAAACGGGTAATGCCGGGAGGCAACGTATGATTCGGAGGCTGCAACTAAAATTTCTCATCATTATGGTCGGCTCTGTGTGTCTCGTTTTTTCGAGCCTCTTTGTGACGCTGAACATTCTGATGCGGTCCAGCAGCTCTCAGCAGACGGATCTGCTGCTCCGGCTTGTTGTGGAACAGGACGGCTTTGTCGCCCCCCACGGCGGCAGCCGACTCATGGACGGGACCCAATCGATTTATTCGAGCGCCCCGAACTCTGATACGAACCTCGTTTTGATCCGCGCCGGACGCTTCTTTTACGTCAAGGTGGACACGCACGGGAATTTTCTTGAAGTCAATTGCGATATGATGTTCAATTTTACCGACGAGGAGGCGCTGGAGCTGGCGAAAACCGCGCTGAGCCGGATTCGGAAAAGCGGCGCGATCAATCATTTCCAATACCTTGCGGCCTCGAAGGACTATGGGGAAATCATCGCCTTTGCGGAACGCAGCATAGAGACCCAAATGCTCGCGGGGCTCGTCACGATTTCGGGCTGGGTCGCGCTCGCGAACTTTTTCCCGCTTTTTTTCTTTTTATGGTATCTTTCCAAATGGGCCGTAAAGCCGGTTCAAGTCGCCTTTGAGAAGCAGCGCCGGTTCATTTCAGACGCCAGCCACGAGCTGAAAACGCCGCTCACGATCCTGAACGCGAACGTGGACATGCTGGAAATCGAGACCGGGGCGAACGAGCGGCTGTCAAACGTCAGGACGCAATCGGCGCGGCTGAATCAACTGATCCAAGACCTGCTGACGCTGGCCAAGACGGACGAGGGGAACGCGAAAACCGTTTTTAGTGAATTTGATCTGAGCCAGACGATCTTGAACACCGCGCTGGAATTTGAAAGCAGGGCCTTTGAGGAGGGCAAGCGCTACGAAATCTCCGTAGCCGAGCGCGTCGCCGCCGTCGGGGACAAGCAGCAGATACGGCAGCTCGCGGCGATCCTGATTGACAACGCGATCAAACACTCGAATGAAAATGGGCGGATTCAGGTCACGCTAAAGACGGAGGGCACAAAGCCCGTGTTTTCCGTATACAACACGGGCGCGGGGATTCCCGACCGCGAAAAGGGGAAGATTTTTGACCGCTTTTACCGCAGCGACGACTCGCGTTCAAGGGAGACCGGCAGCTACGGCTTGGGGCTTTCGATCGCCAAGGCGATCGCGGACGGACACAAGAGCAAAATTACAGTGGACGGGAAAGTCGGTGAGTGGGTGCGGTTCTCGGTTGTTTTATAATCGGCGGCGGGGAGCGAGCGGACTGCGAGCGACGCGAGCTTGTATTGGCCGCGCAAAAGGGATAAGATTGAGTTTATTTTGGCAAAAGGAGAGAGAACGGCTACAAATGACGAAACTCAAATTTACCCGCCCGCTTGTCCCGCACCTGTTCCTGCTCGCGGGCGCGCTCGCCGCGTCGTCCGTCGTGTTTTTGCAGGCGCCGGACTTTGCGGGCGAGATCATCGCCCATGTGCGGCAAAACCCGCAGGTCTTTTTCTTTGAATTTCTGTTCGCGCTGATCGTCGCCTATTTTTTTTATTACGCGTCCGGGCAGGTCTGGATCGGCATCGCGGTCCCGTCGCTCCTGATTTTTATCGTATGCGTCGTACACAAATACAAGGTCTATCTGCGCGGCGACCCGTTTATGCCAGCCGACATCATCCTAGGCGGCGAGGTCGTGAACATCTCGCGCACATCCTCGATCACGCTCGGGCCGGGCAGCATCGCGCTGCTTGCGCTGATCCTTCTGGCCAACGCCGCGGTCTTGATTTTCGCGCGGTTCCCGCGCGTCCGCCCGCGCGTCCGGCTCTGCGGTCTCTTTCTCTGCGCGGTCGCCGCGGCCGCGAGCTTTTTTAGCATCTATACGAACGACGCGGTGTACGCGTCGATTCCGATCAAAAACAACGCGTTCAACATGGTCAACGAGTTCAACTCAAAGGGTTTTCTTTTTGCGTTCCTCTACCACACAAAGGACCTCCGTTTGGGCGCGCTCAAGCCGGAGGGTTATTCGGCGGACCGGGCGCGGGAAATCCTCGCGCGCTACGAGGACCGCGGCGGTTCGCAGACGGCGGGCGGCGAGACACCGACGGCGGACGACGAGACGCCGACGCAGCCGTCCGATTCTTCTGCGTCTGATCCTTCCGCGTCTGATTCCCCCGCGCCCGGCTCTTTTACGCCCGATGTGATTTTTTGGATGAGCGAGGCGTTTTGGGATGTCACACAGATTCCGTCGCTCTCCTTCCCGGAGGACACCGACCCGGTCGCAAATTTCCACCGGCTCGAGCGGGAGAGCCTTTCGGGGGATTTTTATCCGAGCGTGTACGGCGGCGGCACCGATATGACCGAATTTAACGTGCTGACCGGACACGCGGCCGCGAATTTTAACACGGACGTCTCGTCCGCGTATAAGTTTTTGATCCGGCGGGACACCGACTCGATCGTGCGGTCGTTCGCGCGCGCGGGCTATTCGACGCTCGCGCTCCATCCGGGCTACGCGTGGTTCTACAACCGCGTGAACGTCTATCCGTGGCTCGGCTTTGAGCGGTTCATCAGCATCGACGATTTTGACGCGGCAAGGGACGTCTCCGGCAACTATGTTTCGGATCAGGCGACGACGGACAAGCTGCTCGCGGCCTACGAGGAGTACACGCGCGCAGACACTGGCGTTGACGTCGGCAAGCCCTTTTTTAATTACACGGTTTCGATCCAGAACCACGGTCCATACGACGCCGGCTTCATGTATGGCCAAATGCCGCAAAACTACATAGCCGCCCCCGGGACGGAGATCGACGCCAAGAGCCATTACGCGATCACAAACTATGTGCGCGGGCTTCAGGACGCGGACGCCTCGCTCGGGCGGCTCGTCGAATATTTTGAAGGCGCGGCGCGGCCCGTCGTGCTCGTGTTCTTCGGCGACCATCTGCCCGGCCTTGGCAGCAACTACGCGGCGTTCCACGCGCTCGGCTATCCGATCGGATTGGAGGGCGGGCTTGCGGAAAAAATCAACGTCTATCAGGGGCGCTACTTGATCTGGGCGAACGACGCGGCGCGCGCGCAATGGCCGGCCTACGAGACGCTCCGGAGAACTTCCCGCCGGATGAGCGCAAACTACCTCGGTCTCTATGTGCTCGAAAAGCTGGGGCTGACGGACGATCCATACCAAAACTTGGTCGGCGCGCTGCGCGAGGCGCTCCCGGTCTATCACCCGATGTTTTACGGCACGGACGAGGCGGACGGCGCGGAGCTCTTTGAACGCGCGAAAAGCGGCCTGCCGGACAGTCTGCCGGGGGGCGCGGCCGATTTGGCCGCGGACTACAAAATCGCGCAGTACTATAAATTATTTGATGAAAAATGGTAAGACGATTGTGAACACGTAACCGCTGATTAGATGAAAAAAATAAGGAGGCAGGGTAGAAGATGAGGAATTTTGTTGCGAAGCAGGGCTCAAAACTGCACATTCTGCGGCTCGACAGGGGAGACGACCTGCTCGGCTGCCTGAACGCGCTGATTCAAAAGGAACACATCCAAAACGGCGCGGTGATCTCCGGGATCGGGACGTTTGACCACTGCGTGCTGCACATGGTTATGACGACGACGCTCCCGCCCGTCGAGCATTTTGAAAAGTGGGACGACAAACCGCTCGAACTGAGCTCGGTCGACGGGATTATCGCGAACGGCGTCCCGCATTTGCACGCGCTCGTGTCGGACCACGAGAAGGCGTATTCCGGGCATGTCGAGCCGGGCTGCCGGATTCTGTACCTCGGGGAGCTGCTGATCATGGAGTTTGAGGTCGAGGGCCTTTACCGCGTTAAAAACGCGGACGGGATCAACGAGCTCACGATCAACTCATAAACCCGACAATATCACGACTTCTTTTGCGTTGGCGCAGGTCTGCAAATCCATTGCGGACAGCTTGAACCATTCCGCAAAAGATGTTGTCCGGATTTCCAGCCGCTCCATTTCGGCGCGCATGGAGAGGTTGTTTTCCGACTTCAATTTTCGCATGTCGGCGATATTGGATTTTATTTCTTCGCCGAATTTTATAATATCCGGCGCGGTCTCCTTTGGTCTCTCCCACTTCAAGAGGTGTATGGACGCCGCCTTTTCGTGTTCTATAAAAAAGACGCGGTAAAGATAATCGGTGATATGGGGGACAAAGACAGCGTACATTTTCAATATGTTCAGCAGGGTATAGTACAGCGCGTACTGTCCCGACCTGCGTTCGTCAAAGCCGTGAATTTCCGGGTCGTAAAGCCGCGCCTTGACGATTTCCACATAATTGTCGCAGAAATCCTTCCAAAACAAATCGTCAATCTCGTGTCTGGCGGCGCCGATTTCATACTCGTTTAGCGCGGCCGCCGCTCTTATAACGGTTTCATTTGTCCGCTCGATAATCCAGCGGTCGACCGGCAGGAGCGTCGGCTCATCGGACCGGTTCCTATCCATATCCCGCAAATGCGAAATGGCAAATTTAGACGCGTTCCATAGCTTTGTGATAAACCGTTTGGCAATCGGCAGCTCGTCAACCGAAAAGAAGGTGTCGGTACCGAGCCGCGCGTTCGCCGACCAATAGCGCAGAGCGTCCGCCGAATGTTCCGCGATCAGCGCCGTCGGTTCCATTTCGGCATTGCTTTTTGACTTGCTGATTTTTTCACCTTTTTTTGCGAGGACAAAACCCGTGATCATCAAATCCTTCCACGGGATATTCCCGGTGTGGTACAGGCTTCTTACGATCGTGTAAAAAGTCCATGTGCGGATGATTTCATGCGCGTGTGTGCGCATACTCATCGGCGTGAGCGCAAGACCCAAGCGCTCGTTGATTTGCGGCGTGACGGAGGAGGTCGCCCAAGTGTCAAACACGGCGTTTTCGGGTATAAATTCTTTGCAGCCGCAATCGCATGTCCCGCCATATTCCGTTTCGAGCGGATTGACCGGCAGCTGTTCCGGCTTCGCAAAGACCGGCCTGCCGCAATCCTTGCAGTACCAGACCGGAAACGGGACGCCAAAATAACGCTGCCGGGAAATGCACCAGTCCCATTTTAAGTTTTCAACCCAAATTCTGTACCGGTTCTTCATTTGCGCGGGATACCAGTTGATTTGGTTCCCGGCTTCCAAAAACCGCTCCTTTTCCGTCAGAATATCAATATACCATTGCCGCGACGGGATGATTTCGACCTCTTTTCCGCAGCGCTCGTGCGTCGCGACCGCGTGTGTGATCCGCTCTGATTTTAAGAGCAGATTCGCGTCTTCCAGCAGCCGAATGATTTTCTTCCTTGCCGCGTTCACTTTTAGTCCGCCGATCAACGGCGCCTCGTCCGCGATGCACCCGTTCGGCTGGATTACCTTCCGGTAGGGCAGGTCATGCTCAAAAAACCATTCCACGTCCGTATTGTCGCCAAATGTCGCGCACATCACGACGCCGGTACCCTTATCAAGACTGACTTTTTCATCGGCCAAGACGGGGACCTCAAATTGGTACAACGGAACGAGCGCGGACTTTCCGATAAGGGCGGAGCGGCGTTCATCGGCGGGATTGACAAACAGGCAAACGCAGCCATAGAGCAGCTCGGGGCGCGTTGTGGCGACGAGAAGCGGTTCGCCGTCAACGTAAAACGGAATATAGTTAAACGTCGAATCTATGTCGTTTGTATCGAGTTCCGCCTGCGCAATCGAGGTTTGGCACTCGGTACACCAGAGTACGGGGGACTCTTTTATATACGCTTTGCCCATTTTGACAAGCTCCAAAAACAGCTCCTGAGATATTTTTCTGACGGCGGGGCTGATCGTCTCGTATTGAGTAGTCCAGTCAACCGAAAAGCCAAGCGATTTCCAAAAATCCACAAATTCCGTTTCGTATTTCTGCGTGGCCTGCCTGCACTTCTCAATGAATTGACTGCGCGGCAAGTCCTTTGCGTAAATATTTTCCTCCCGCTCGACCAAACGCTCCGTTGGCAGACCGTTATCGTCAAAACCAAAGGGATAAAAGACGTTGCGGCCCTGCATACGGTGAAACCGCGCGATCATTTCCGCCTGTGTGTATGAAAACAAATGCCCGATATGCAGGCTGCCGCTGACCGTCGGCGGCGGCGTGTCGATAGAATAAATCTCACCGGGGCTTTCCCGATTGAATTTGTAGAGCTGTTCCCGTTCCCACAGCTCCTGCATTTGTTTTTCGATCCGCCTGTGATCATAATGCTTTTCCATTGACAGGGCCATCACGCTTACACCTCCGAATTTTTTAGCGGCTGAACACAAATAAAAACGCCCCAAAACAACCTCATCCCGTTGTTTTGGGGCGAACGCTGCGTCCGCGGTACCACCCAAATTCAGAGAAAAATCTCTGCACTCTGCCGACACGGGATATATCCGGTATATCCGATGCCGTTCCCTGCAATAGAATCGCTCCATTGCTAACGGCGGGAACCTCCGTTGAAGCCTACTGAGAACAAAGAATATTGTTCAAACAAAGCGTTTTGTTCCGTTCGGTTCACAGCTCAGGGGCTACTTCGATACCTTCCTCACGAAGGCTTACACCAACCGCCTTCTCTCTTTGCTTCGGACAAGTATGTACTCCTCCCCGTCAATGCCTTTATTGTATTCAGTTTGTTTTATTTAACCACGCGGCGCCATGAATGTCAATAGGGTGATTGTAAATATTTGTAAATATGGTGACAGGTCGACCTGTTACAACAGGTTCTCAGTCAATCTATAACTTGCAAATCGATTGTTTCCGACTTTTTCAATCGTACCGTCTTCAACCATCGTGCGAAGCAAGGCTCTTACTCGCCCATCGCTAAGACCGACAACCTCAATCAAGTCGCGTGTTTTCGCCTGCTCGTTGGTTTTAAGAAAATCAATAACAGCCTGTTTTCTATCGGTCGCTGCGACCGATAGCGACCGATTGGCGACCGATAGACTTTCTCCGTTTGCAATTTTTATACCGTTTGCGGTCTGCTCCACGATGCCCAGCTCCGCAAGATGGGCAAATCGCTCCGGTTGTATCCCTTCATGCCTTTTATCACTAAAAAGTTTGGAAAGCAGGATATAATCATCCGTTGTCATTTTCTCTAAACGCTCGTCGCCGATTTTTTTGAATGTTGCGAGCATACTCTTATCAATGACCTGCCCACTCAGCGTCAACCTCACAAAATAAGCGTCGGTGCCGCGAAAATCAGGGAGGGGTTTTGCCTCGCGGACGGCAAGTTCATATATCAGATTCATACCCTGACCTGAACGTTCCACAAGTCCGCAAAGCTGAAAGATTTTCGCTATCAGTAAGTTGCGCGGAGACTGCCTGTTGAGGATATTGTCAACGGTTATTCCATAAGGGAAACCGCCGGGGCTTTCCACAACAAGTTTGTCACGGAACTGGCGCACAAACACGCTTCCCGCAATCTGATAATCTCGGTGTGAAATCGCGTTCAGCAGTGCCTCACGGACGATGCGTTCGTTGAACGTGTCAATCGGAAACACGAACAAGCCGTCTTGATAATGCTGCTTGTCGTTGCGGAGGTTGACAAGTTCCCAAATACGGTCGTTATAGTTGAAAAAGCCCTCTGTAAATTCCTCACATGGAGTTTGAGGCCGAGGGCCTTTGCCGCGTTAAAAACGCGGACGGGATCAACGAGCTCACGATCAACTCATAAACCCGGCAATGCCGTGAATGTCAATTGGGTTGGTTTTATTTGCCATCCAGCAGCGGTCTCATACAGCCCGCGCTGACGGCGACGGTCGAAGCGTTATGCAGCAGGGCGAGCGTTGACGCGCTGATTGCTCCGCAAAGGCCCGCCGCGATCAGCGCGCTGTTGAAGCCTACGATAAAGCCAAAATTGCCGTGAATACGCTTCAACAACCGCATACCGAGCACGCGCAGCGTAACCAGTCCGCGCAAAT
>JAITSR010000390.1 GCA_031287655.1 Clostridiales bacterium | reverse complement strand
CCGAGGCCCGTGCCGCCGAATTTGCGCGACGTATTGCTCTCGGCCTGCTCAAACGAGTGGAACAGGCGCGCGCGCTGATCCTCGCTGATCCCGATGCCCGTGTCCGCGACCTCGATTTTGAGCTCGCACATGCCGTCGCGCTCGCCGAGGAACTGCGTGCCGATCCTGATCGAGCCGCCCTCCGGCGTGAACTTGACGGCGTTCGAGAGCAGGTTCGCGATCACCTGCGCGAGCCGCTGCTCGTCGGCGACCAGCGTGTGCGGGATCTTCTCGTCGAGATGCGCCATCAAGTTCTGCTTCTTTTCCTCGACGCGGAAGTTGATCACGTTCACCATCTTGCGCAGCATTTTTTCAAAGTTGAACTCCGTCGGCGAGAGCTCGAACTTGTTCGCCTCGATCTTCGACATATCGAGGATGTCGTTAATTACGCCGAGCAGATGCGTCGACGCGTCCTCGATCTTGCCAAACGCATAGTCCTTGCGCTCCGTATCCTTTGCGGCTTTGCCGATCGCGGTCATGCCGATAATCGCGTTCATCGGCGTGCGCATTTCATGGCTCATGTTCGAGAGGAAGTCGCTCTTTGCGCGGCTCGCCTCCTCCGCCTTCTTACGTTCCTCCGAAATCTCCGTGACGTTTGTCAGGCCGATCACATAGCCGATCCGCTTCCCGTCCCGGTCCGTCAGATACGTCGCGACCCCGTTCACATAGACGCCGCGCTCCGCGATATAGTACACCTCGGCGCGGCGGCCTTCCTCAAGCGCCCGGATCGGGCAGTACACCGAGCCGACGGGATAGATGCTGCTGTCGGCGTACATCGTGCCGACGAGCTCCTCGAGTCTCTTTTTGCGGAACGTGAGCCCGAACTCGTTCACATAGATGATCCGCTGGTCCATGTCGGTGATCGTGATCGGCCCCGACGCGCTCGCGACGATGCTGTCCGCCATGTCGTCAATGGAGTCCGCGAGCGTGCCGAACTCGTCTTTGACGTCTGCGTGAAAACGGAACTGCCGTTCCCCGGCGCGGAAGCGGGACACGCCCGAGATCAGCCGCGTGATGTTGTTTGTCAAAAAAGAGGCCATCCAGACCGCAATCAGCACGACGAACACAATCAGCAGGCTCGTGACAAGAATGAGCTGCGTATAGGTGTTGCGCAGATTGACCGAGACCGCCGCGACGAGCCTTAGCTCGGTCTCCTTTGCCGGATGCTGAAAGTCCTCGAGCCCCGCGCCGATCGCCACAAAACCGAAGCCGCGCAGGTTTCCGGTCGCGGCCTCGCTGTAGCGGCCCGTGTAATAGGGGATCGAGGCCGCCGTCGTCAGCTTGTAAAGCCCGCTCCAGAGAATGTAGAACGAGCCGGAGCCGCCGTTCTGCGTCAAATCCATCCAGCCCGTACACTGCGGCGCGTTATTCAGATACCGGCCGTCCAGCCCGACAAGACCCGCGCGCGTGAGCTCGGGCGCGGGCGTTTTATCCCGCGACTGTCCGTCAAACTCCGGCCACGCGCTCTCCTGTATAAAATCCCGCCAGAGCTCCGTGCCACTCGCCTGCCACGCGTCGTAGACGCTCTTTTCCAGCCACGGGACCTGCGGCTCGCCGGTTTCCGGGTCGTAGCCGACAATCGAGTGATGTCTCGGGTGGACGATGCTGCGGCAGCGATAGTCCCAAATGAACGCGTAGTTTCCCTCATACGCGTTCGGAAGTTCCGTGTAGCGCTCCCCCGTCGGCGTCAGATGGTCGATCATTTCCATGATGTGGTCGTGGTTCAGCGCGAACGTCACATAGCCGATCACCGCGCCGTCCTCGTCCGCGACGGGCGTGGCCCAACGCACGATTCCCTCAAAACGCGCGCCGTTCGGGTTTTCTTTTCCGGCGTAGGCCTGAGCCTCCGGCGCGTAGGGGATGTCATAGCCGCGCGAGGCTGAAGCGGTGGCGACCGTACCCGGCGTGTACATGCCGATGTAGTTTGACCCGGTATACGCGCCGACGACTTCGGAGACGTAAATTTCACCCGGCGCAAGGCCGGTGAGCTCCGAAAAATACGTCTCGGCGCGGATATAGGTGTTCTTTTTGTCCGCGACGTTTTTACGCTCGGGGTCCATCGGATAGCGCATCTTTGTCGAATCCGGCGAGACGTACTTGACCAGCTCCTCGCCGTCGAGGCCGATAAAAGCGACCTCGTCATAGAGCGGGGCGGAAACATAGGAAAACGAGTCCGGCAGGCGGTAATGAAAACCGTTCCGGTCCTCGTTTTCGGGATTTGTGGACGATACGACGCGTTGGCTTTCGCTCAAAGGCGAGCTCTCGCCGACCGGCGCGCTTTCGCCCGACGGCTCAAAAGCGTCCCTGCCCGCCGGAACCCATTCGCGCTGATCCTCCGAAAGCGCCCACTCGCCGGGGCGCACAAGCCGCCCGCGCTTATTTTCCGCGAACTGTCGATAGGTCTCCTCGCTCGGCGGCAGCTCCGCGACGTATAAAATGTCGCTGTCACGCCCGTATAAAAACTCCGCGACCCTGCGCGCCGCGTCCGTCGTCATGCGCTCAATGCTCTCGACGGCGCCCGCGTTCAACGCGTCGGTCGAGTCCGACACGGCGATCTCCCGCAGTGTGTCGCCTAAGATCACAACCTGGTGACAGGCCAAAACGGTGAGGAGCACGAGGGGGATCACTTTGACGATGAGGAAGATCAGGATCAGCTTTGCCCTCATGCCAAGGCCGAGTTTTGTGAACAGGATCTCAAGAGATTTGCCGCTCGCGCGAACTATATTTTTGACTTTGGCTTTCATATGTTTTCCCTTATTGTGGTATCTCGTCTTTTATGCCCACAAGGTATTTTTCGAGTTTATTTTGCACATCGGAAAAGTCGAGTGGTTTTCCGACGTGGTCGTCCATGCCGGCCATGAGGCATTTTTCAATGTCCTCGCGGAACACGTTCGCGGTCATCGCGACGATCGGGATGACTTTCGCGCGCGGAACGGCGGCCCCGAGGGCGCGGATGCGCTTTGTCGCCTCGTAGCCGTCCATCTCGGGCATCTGTACGTCCATAAAGATCATATCATAGCGGTCCGGCGATTCGGTGAACATTCGGAGGGCCTCGGCGCCGTTTTCGGCGCACTCGATTTCAAGGCGCGTCGACGCAAGCAGCGCGAGCACGATCTCGCGGTTGACCTCGACGTCCTCGGCGAGCAGCACGCGGCGGCCTGAAAAGTCGACGGCGTGTCCCGCCGTCTCGCCGGTCCCGTCTGCGTCGCCGCCCGCGGCGTTCGCCCCGCCCCCCGCGCCGCCCGCTCCGGCGGTCGCGCGCGAGACGCCGAGGCACTCGTTGATGCAGTCGGCGATCGAGGACGGGAGGAGCGGCTTCGGGAGGAACAGGTTCACGCCCGCGTCGCGCGCTTCGCCTTCGATCTGGCCCCTCTCCGCGGCCGAGATCATCGTGACGACCGATTTGCCCGCGCTCAGCACCCGTATGCGCCGCGCGAGCTCTATGCCGTCCATGCCCGGCATACGCCAGTCGACAAAGTAGACGTCGTAGCGGCCGTTGAGCTCGATCAGCCGGCACGCGTCCTCGCCGCTCGCCGCGACGTCGCAGTCAATCCCGAGCCGGTTTGCGACCCGCGTGAAATAGTCGAGCGTCTCCCGCTCGTCGTCCACCGCCAGCACGCGGATATTGCCCCAGTTCACATCCGGCGCGAGCAGGTCCTCGCACGGCGCATCTCTCCCCCGCTCCATCCGGACCGTAAACAGGAATGTCGCGCCCTCGCCGAGCGTGGACTCGATCCGGATCGTCCCGCCCATCATCTCCACGATCCGCTTTGAGATCGCAAGTCCGAGCCCCGTGCCGCCAAACTTGCGCGACGTACCGGTCTCCGCCTGCTCAAACGAGTTGAACAGGCGCGCCTGCTGCTCCTCGCTGATCCCGATCCCCGTGTCGGTCACGGCGATCCTCAGCGTAAAAAAATCGCGCTCCGCCGCGTCGACGTCCGCCGCGAGCCGGATCGACCCGCCCTCCGGCGTGAATTTTACGGCGTTGGAAAGCAGATTCGCGATCACCTGCGAGAGCCTTTGATCGTCGCCGACCAGCGTTTGCGGGATCGCGGCGTCAACGTCGACATAAAAGTGCTGCCGTTTTTCCTCGACCTTAAAGTTTACGACGTTTACGACTTTTTGCAGCATCCGTTCAAAGTTGAACTCCGTCGGGGAGAGTTCGAGCCGGTTCGCCTCTATTTTGGACATATCCAGAATGTCGTTGATTACGCCGAGCAGATGCACCGACGCGTCGTCGATCTTCGCGAACGCGTAGTCCTTGCGCTCAACCTCGGTCGCGGCCCTGCCGATTGCGGTCATGCCGATGATCGCGTTCATCGGCGTGCGCATTTCATGGCTCATATTGGAAAGGAAGTCGCCCTTGGCCTTGCTCGCCTTGACGGCCTGATCGAGCGCTTCCGCGCGCTCTTTTTCATACAAATCCCGCGCGACCGCCCCCGCGATCGTGCTCGCGATCATGCCGACGAGCTGCACGTCGCTCTCACTCCACTGCCGCGTCGAAAAGATTTCCTCTGCGCTCAGCATCCCCCAATAGCGGCCCCCCACATACAGCGGAGCCCGGATAAAGGCCGTAAGACCGGCGTTTTCAAGAATCCCGCACTGCCCTTCCTTGCGAATGTCGCCGCAGCAAATCGCGGGGACAAAGCCCGTCGGCGGCAGCGTTTTGGGGAAGCGCCGCTCCGCCGCGTCGACATGGCGACTCACGACAGGCGCGGCGGAAACGTCGTCCTTACCGCGCCACAGATAGCGAA
>JAITSR010000348.1 GCA_031287655.1 Clostridiales bacterium | reverse complement strand
TGCGCAGCGCTACAACTTATTCTGAGCGATAATCAAGGCGGGGGCAGGGATTGACAAGGGGCATAGCCCTTTGTCCGCAGTAAGGAGGGTGCTCAGGCTGCGAAGCAGCCGCCGAAGGGCATCGGTATCCCGGTGGGATACCGATGTTACCCGAAGGTTACTGGATCACCATAGGGTTCCCTAGCGGGGAGCGAGCGGACTGCGAGCGACGCCCCCGCCGATGAACTCGCGCTTGCGCAGCGCTACAACTTATTCTGAGCGACAACCGAGGAGGATAATATATGCTTGGACTTTGCCTGATCTATGTGGGAATCGTCCTGATTAACAACGGCGTCTGCCGCCTGTCCGGCGTCGATGGGCGCGCAACGGCTGTGATGAACCTGTTCACGGCTTTTGTGTCGCTGACCGTAAACGTGATTTCGATCGTCCGCGGGGATTACTACGCCGCCGCGACCGGCCTGCTCTTTGGCTTCACGTACCTGTTTTCCGCGCTGAACAACATTTATAAGCTCGATCTGCGGCCTTACGGCTGGTTCAGCCTGTTCGTCGCGGTCAACACGATCCCTTGCGCCTTGATCGACCTTGCCGGCGGGGACTGGAAGATGGCCGTGATCTGGATCCTGTGGGGCGTGCTGTGGTTCACGGGTTTTGTGGAATGTGTTTTAAAGAAGGGGCTCGGCAAGTTCGTACCTTACCTCGCGATCTGCGAGGGCATCGTCACGGCGTGGATTCCGGGTTTTCTCATGCTGCGCGGCATGTGGCCGTGACGCGAAAGCTCTGATCCAACGTGAAGGCGAGGCCGCGGGGCCGCATGACGGCTGTAAGGCCACATGATGATTGCAGAGATGGGGCCGCACGATGATTATAGAGACGGGAGCCACACGATGATAGTTGAACGGCCGATCGGCTCGGTCGGCGATAAGGAATACGAAGGCGCGGTCTTGGATTTCGTTGAAATCGAGTGGTTTAACACGCACAAAAAGATCGACCGCAAGACCTCCCGCGGCGGCCTGGAGATCGGCCTGCGCATGGACGCTGAAACGGCGCGGCGCGGCTGGCGGCAGGGCGATGTGCTCTGCCGCGCCGCGGGCGGTGTTGTGATTGCGGTCGAAATCCCGCCGTGCCGCTGTATCGCGGTCGGAGGCGGCGGCATGGGAGACACAGACGGCATTGGCGGCACAGACGGCGCCGGCGGCGCGCCCGATCGGCGGCGGCTCGCGCGGCTCTGCTACGAGATCGGGAACCGGCACGCGCCGTTTTTTTACGATGAAGATGGCGACGGTTTCCTGCTGCCCTACGATGAGCCGATGAAAGTTATGCTCGAAAAACTCGGGGCCGCCGTCGATGTGCGTCAGGCGCGGCTGCTCGCGGAGAACCGGGTCTCGTCGGCCTCCGCGCATGACGGCGGCCACAGTCACGGCCATAGTCACAGTCACAGCCACGGCGAAAACGGGGGCGGGCATACGCACACGCATGACCACAGTGAGACATAAATGACGACAAAGCCAAGCCCGCCGCCCCTCCCGTTTCTATTGCTGCAAATCAACGACGCCGCGTTCCCGATCGGCGGTTATTCGCACTCGTATGGGCTCGAGAGTTATATCCAATTCGGGCTTGTAAAGGATGCGCAAACCGCCGCGGACTACATAAGGCGCAATCTCGATGGCCCGTTCCTCTTTTCGGAGCTCCTGCCCGCGCGGATCGCGTATGATTTGGCGGCGCGCGGCGACGTCGCGGGGCTTATCGGACTTGAAGAACTGTCCGTCGCGGCCCGCGCGCCCGCGGAGCTGCGCGCCGCCGCCCAAAAGATCGGGCAGCGCTTCATCAAAACGGCGGGCGGGCTGCTGCAAAACGACGACAGGGCCGCAGCCGGGGCGGCGGCTGCCGCGACAGAGGTTTTTTCGGATTACGTGCGCGCGGCCGGACACAGGCTTTGTACGCACCCGGTCGCATACGGCGTATTTTGCGCCGCGGCGGGGTTTTCGCGGCGCGAGGCTCTCGCCGCCTTTCTCTACGCGCAGACCTCCGCCGCCGTCGTCAACTGCGTCAAGACCGTACCGCTGCGTCAGACGGACGGGCAGCGCATCCTCGCCGAGAGACACGCGCAGCTCCACAGCCTGCTGGACCGGCTCGACGGGCTCGCGGAGGCCGACGCGTTCCGCTCGTTCCCGGGGCATGAAATCCGCGCGATGCAGCACGAGGGGCTCTATTCGCGCCTCTATATGTCGTAGTGAACACATAGTAAAGGAAAGGCTGATGCATATGGGTTATGTGAAAATCGGCGTCGCGGGGCCGGTCGGCTCGGGCAAGACCGCGCTGATCGAGGCGCTGACGCGCAGAATGTCGCGGGATTACAGCATTTGCGTCGTCACGAACGACATTTATACAAAAGAGGACGCGGAGTTCCTCGCAAAGAACAGCGTGATCGACAAGGAGCGGATTGTCGGTGTCGAAACGGGCGGCTGCCCGCACACCGCAATTCGCGAGGACGCGTCGATGAACCTCGAGGCGGTCGAGGGGCTCGCGGAACGCTTCCCGGACGTCGAGATCATGTTCATCGAGAGCGGCGGCGACAACCTCTCCGCAACGTTCAGCCCGGAGCTCGCGGACGCCACGATTTTTGTGATCGACGTCGCCGAGGGGGACAAAATCCCGAGGAAGGGCGGCCCCGGTATCACAAATTCCGACCTGCTCGTCATCAACAAGATCGACATCGCGCCCTATGTCGGGGCAAGTCTTGAGGTGATGGACCGCGACTCGCGTAAAATGCGCGGCGAAAAGCCCTTTGTGTTCACGGACATCCGCTCCGGAAAGAATGTCGACGACGTTGTGCGCTGGGTCAAAGAGAACGTCTTGCTGGAGGGGCTCGCATCTTGACGCGCGGCGGTATCGCGGACGGAAACCGCTATGGCAAGCGCTCGGAGTTCACGCTGCGCGTCCGGGGCGGCGGAGCGGCGCGCCGCGGAGCCGCGGAAAACCCCGGAGACGCCGGGTCCGTTGAGCGCGCGGTGCGCCCCGTGATTGAGACGCTGCGCTTCACCGCGCCCTTTAAGGCGCTCGAGCCTTTTTACGGCGACGACGGCGGCATGAAGATCATGCTGATCAGCGTTTCGGCGGGGATCATGGCGGGAGACAGCCAGCGCGTTGAGGTCTCCGCGGACACGGGCGCGCGCCTTGAGATCGTGTCACAGTCCTTTGAAAAAATACACAGAATGGACGATGGCGGCGCCGCCTCGCGCGAAATCGTCCTGTCGGTCGGCGCGGGCGCGCTGCTGATCTATTCCCCGCTGCCCACGATCCCCTTTGCGGGGTCGGATTTTACAAGCGCGACGCGCGTTCATCTGCAAGACAGCTCCGCGCGGCTCGTGTACGGCGACGTGCTCGCGTGCGGGCGCGCCTTTTCCGGAGAGCGGTTCCGATACCGCGCCTATCGAAACGGCGTGTATGTGACCTGCGGCGGCAGCGGCGCCGCGGCGGGCTTACTCTATGCGGACAACGCCTGTTTTATCCCGTCCGAGGCGGACATGGAGGGACTTACGCTGTTCGAAGGCTATTCACATCTGTCCAATTTGCTGCTTTTTAACGTAGCCGCCACATCGGAGCAATGCGACGAAATACGGGCCGCGCTGTCGGAGTTCCCCGGAATCGGCGGCATGACGCGCCTGACGCAAGCGCCGGTCCCCGCCGCGGTCCAAGCGCCGGACATCGACATCTCCCCCGCCGCCGCGGTCCAAGCGCCGATTTCCGCCGCGCCTCCGGTCTCGCTCTGCGTCCGCACCCTCGCGAACGGCTCCGAACCGGCGCTCGCCCTCCACGAACGCATCCGCGCGATCCTTGATCCATAATAGCGCCGGTCCCCGCCGCTCATGTCGGAACCCATCCCGTCACACGCGCCGGCAGTTAATGAGTATATCATAGATTATCATCCTCGTCGGAGAACGTAATGAGTTCCCGTCCAAATCGCAGGCGGGATACTGATATTGATATGGGTATTGATGATACCCTTACCGCCTCGCGCTCTTGAGCTCCACGCTCTTTGTGACTACGCCGCAGCTCTTTTTCCAAAACGCGACGCCATACAATCTGGCATGGAATATCCCTCTTTCCAGCAGGCCGTCCGCGTAATTTTTTTCTTCGATCTGCCGCATCGCGGCCCCGCACATCACGGGGATGTCGTCCAAGCCGCCCGCGTGCTTGATTTCGATTACGATCCCCGTGGAATAATCATTGGGGATCACGAGAAGATCGCTCCTGCCGCCGCCCGATTCGCGGTTGGAGCCGACGCCCCACGAGCCGCAGCCCTTCAGCAGCCCCGTGAGGAAGCCGTGATAATAACTCTCCTTCGCGTCAAAATAGCTGATCGACGTGCGAAGGTG
>JAITSR010000248.1 GCA_031287655.1 Clostridiales bacterium | reverse complement strand
TTAAAAGATCAAACGCGACCGCCATCAGCGTGACCGGGATCGACATCAAAAAAGCAAACTCGATCGCGGCCTCCCTGCGCAGCCCGCTCAAAAGGCCGCCCGCTATTGTACTGCCCGATCGGGAGACGGCCGGGATCGTCGCGATTCCCTGCGAGATGCCGACAAGCAGAGCGTCCCTCGGGCTGACCGCTTCGATCCGCTTCCCTTCGCGGCGCGCCTCCACGCCGGAATTGTGCGTCTCCGCGAACCACAGGATCGCCGCCGTGTACAAAAAGCAGAAACCGAGACCGAAGCCCGTCTCAAACAGCCCCTCGAGGATGCTGTTGAACGCGAGCGCGATCACGACCGTCGGGACCGTCGCGAGCACGACCATACGCGGCACATGCCCGAGCGGCGCCCGCAAATAGGCGAAAATCTGCTTCCGCATCACAACGCACAGGGATACGAGCGTACCGAGGTGAACGATGATGTCAAAGCTCATCGCACCTTCCTCGATCCCAAACAGTTTTTGAACGAGCACGAGATGCCCCGAGCTGCTGATCGGCAAAAACTCTCCGAGCCCCTGCACGATCCCCAAAATGAGCGCCTGAACCGCCGTCATACGCCTACCCTCCCAGACTATTCCAACAATTTAGATTTCCATGATGATCGGCAGAATCACGGGGCGGCGCTTTAGCTTATCGAAGATATAGTCGCGCAGCGACTCGCGGATCAGCGTCTTGGTGTTGCCCCAGCTCCGCCGCCCGCCGCCGTTCCCCTCCTGATCCGCCTTCACGAGCACCTTTCGGATGGCTTCGCGCGCCTCGTCCATAAAGTCCTCCGACTCGCGCATGTAGACAAAGCCGCGCGAAATCACGTCCGGGCCGGATAAAATGCCGCCGTTCTCCCTGTCGCAGGTCAGCACGACGACAATCAGACCGTCCTGAGACAATAGCTTTCTGTCGCGCAGGACGATGCTGCCGACGTCGCCGACACCGAGTCCGTCAATCAGCAGACGGCCCGACACAACCGACCCCGCGATCTTCATGCTGTTTTCGGTGAGTTCGAGCACGTTCCCGTTTTCGGCGATAAAGATATTCTGCTCCGGCATCCCGAGGCTTTGCGCGAGGTTCGCGTGGCGCTTTAGATGCCGGTATTCGCCATGCACGGGCATGAAAAACTGCGGTCGCACGAGGCTGTGAATGATTTTCAGTTCCTCCTGACACGCGTGCCCGGAGACATGGACGTCCGCGAGCGACTCGTAGATCACGTCCGCGCCTTTTTTAAACAGGTCGTCGATGACCTTGAACACATATTTTTCATTGCCGGGGATCGGGCTCGCCGAGAGGATCACGAGGTCGCCCTCCATGATCTCGATTTTGCGGTGGTCGGAGGTTGCGATCCGCGTCAGTACGGACATCGGCTCCCCCTGACTGCCCGTCATAATCAGCACGAGTTTCTCCGCCGGGTAGCGGTCGATGTCGTTCAGGTCGACGACCGAACCCTCGGGCAGGTTCAAATACCCGAGCCCCGTCGCAACGTCGACGACATTTAACATACTCCTGCCGCAGAAGATCACCTTGCGCCCGAACTTGATCGCGGCGTTCGCGATCTGCTGCATCCGGTGTATGTTTGACGAGAACGTCGCAACGAGGATGCGCCGCCCGCCCGAACGCATAAAAATCTGCTCGATCGACTCGCCGACGGTGCGCTCCGACATCGTAAAGCCCTTGCGCTCAACGTTCGTACTGTCGCACATCAGGAGCCGCACGCCCTCGCTGCCGAGCTGGCCGAAGCGCGCAAGGTCAATGCCCTCGCCCTCGACCGGCGTGTAGTCGACCTTAAAGTCCGCAGTGTGGACGATCAGACCGACCGGGGTACGGATCGCGAGCGCGACCGTGTCCGCGACGCTGTGGGTCGTGCGGATAAATTCGACCTCAAAAACGCCGAGGCGAATCCGCTGGCCCTGCGTGACCGTTTGCAGATGTACCTTGTCTTTTAAGCCGTGCTCGACGAGCTTGCTTCCGACGAGGCCGAGTGTCAGCTTTGTGCCGAACACCGGCACGTCGAGTTCCCGGATCACATAGGGGATCGCCCCGATATGGTCCTCATGCCCGTGCGTCAGAATGATGCCGCGCACCTTTTCCTTATTTTTGACCAAGTAGGTCACGTCCGGGATTACGAGGTCGATGCCGAGCATGTCGTCCTCCGGGAACGCGAGGCCGCAGTCGACGACGATGATCTCATCGCCGTACTCGAACGCCGTAATGTTCTTGCCGATTTCCTGCAAACCCCCGAGCGGAATGATTTTCAGCGTCTTTTGTTTGCCGCCGCCGCTGTTGTTGTTCGTATTGTTTTTATTTGATCTTCTTGCCACGAAATAGATGTCCTCCTTAATATAATCGCCTTCATACCTTCATATTGCTCATTTGTTGCAGTTGTTGATAACATTTCGCCGGAAACCCGTTCCACGGGCTTTCGCCGGGCGGGGGCGCAAACAGCCGCACGCGCTCCCGTCCGACCGGGTGTGAAAATTCCAACGAGGCCGCCCAGAGCGCCGGCCAAGGCAGCTTAACCTCTTGTCTCCATGTCAGCCGCTCCGCGGATTCCCGCCGCGCCGCCGCGCCGCCTCTGACAGCGAGGCCTCCGCCGCCCCTGACGCCGCCGCCGATACCGCCTCCGACGCCGCCGCTTTCGCCGGTATTTCCGTACTTTCTGTCGCCGAGTACCGGATGGCCGATGTGCGCGAACTGCGCCCTGATTTGGTGCGGCCTGCCCGTCACGAGCCGGACCCGGACGAGCGAGCATCCCCCCGCCTCGTCGGCCGCGACGGCCTCATAGGTCAGGATCGCGCGGTTCGGGTCGATCGGGGCGTTTGGGCGGGCGGCGCCGCCGGGACTGTTTTGACCGGCGGTATCGCTGTCGCCGCCGGGACTGCCCTGACCGGCGGTAAAACCGGCGCAGTCTTGGACGCGGACGCGGTTGCCGCCCCGATCCTTGTAGATCATCGTGTCGATCGCCGCCGGGATGCCCAGAGGCAAAAGCCCATACACAACCGCAAAATACGTCTTGCGGACGCTCCGCTCGCGAATCTGATCACTCAGCCTGCCCGCGGCTTTCGACGTGCGCGCAAAGGCCATGACCCCGCCGACCGGCCTGTCCAGCCGATGTACGAGTCCGAGGTACACGTCGCCCGGCTTGCCGTATTTTTCTTTCAAATAACGTTTCAGGATCGTGAGCATGTCCGGACCGCCCGTCTGATCCGCCTGCGACAGCACACCCCGCGGCTTCACCGCGCAAAGGACGTGGTTGTCCTCATACAGAATCTCAACACGGGCATTTTCCGCTTCGGCGTGCGCCATCATCTCACCCAACGCCCGCAGCAGCCGCACGGCAAAACAATCCCCCGCCGCGCGATCGGCAGCCCGAGCTCGTCGCTCTCCGTTTGGCCGCCGAACCTGCGTTCGACCGCCACCCTTAAAATATTGCCGATTGCCGCGGCGGACAGGCCGGTCGTGTAGGAGTTGATCAAAAAAAACAGCGGCCGCTCCGCCAAGACTTCCGTACAGAGGTCGACAAGCGCGTAAAGCTGCTCCTCCGCCTTCCAGAGCTCCCCTTCCGGACCCCTGCCATAGGCCGGGGGGTCCATGATCACCGCGTCGTACCGATTGCCGCGCCGAATCTCGCGCCGGACAAATTTTAACACGTCGTCGACGATATAGCGTGTGCGCTCAAACGGGACGCGCGAACGCGCCGCGTTGTCCTTTGCCTTCGCAACCATGCCGCGCGCCGCGTCCACATGGCAGACGACCGCGCCGGCCGAGGCCGCCGCAACCGTCGCCGCGCCGGTGTACGCGAACAGATTCAGCAGACGCACACGCGCAGAACCACTCGCGCCCGCGAACACACCCGCGGCCGTGTTTGCGCCTGCGGCCACACTCGCATCTGTGTCCGCGAAGACACCCGCGGCCGCATTCGCGCCGGAAATCCGCTCAGCGGCCCAGTCCCAGTTTACCGCCTGCTCCGGAAACAAACCCGTGTGCTTGAATTGCATCAGCTGCACACTAAAATTCAGATGCTTATAGCCGACCTGCCACTGCTCCGGAAGCGCGCGATTCGGCGCCCACCTGCCCCCGCCGCTCTCCGCGCGGTGATAGACGGCGTCGGCACGCTCCCATTCGCGGATTTTTTGATCCGGCGGCCACACCGCCTGCGGGTCCGGCCTGCGGAGGATATAAGCGCCCCACCGCTCCAGCTTTTCGCCGAAGCCCGCGTCGAGCAGCTCATAATCCTTCCATTCCCCGGCCTCCAACATCCGTTTTACTCCGCTTCGTCGCAAAAAATCAACGACCCCGCAGCAAAAGACTGCGGGGCGCATCGGTTCCTACCGCGTTAGTGGGCAATGAGGGGCTCGAACCCCCGACTTTCACCACGTCAAGATGACACTCTACCAGCTGAGTTAATTGCCCACGCTTTTTCTAAACACATTCTAGCACATCCCTGTTTTAAAATCAAGAGCCGCGCGCATAATTTTTGCACGGGCAAGCGCCATTGCCCCATGTTAATCTCTGGCGACTTCGTCGCCAAAGATTAACATGCCCTCCGTTCGCTCCGCTCACTTAAATAGAAGACTTACGGTCTTGTATCCGTTGAAATATTTGTTACTCATCTTTACTGTTAAGGCTAGTGGTTGTAACAGTAGTTGTTGGCTCAATCCCAAAGGAACTTTGCGCTTCGTTTTCAAATGCCTGTCGGCCAATTAAGTTATAGCGCGAAGCTATAGAGTCAGGGATACTCACATCAAATACTTTTACATGATT
>JAITSR010000200.1 GCA_031287655.1 Clostridiales bacterium | reverse complement strand
CTCATCTTGTCCGCCAATTCCCCGATCGTCAATGGTTTTGTGAGATACCCGTCAATTGTCCCTTTACGGATCAGCTGAAAGACGCCATGATCCGTGGAATCTACCAACATCAGGACGCGAGCGCCGCCGTCCATGCCTTTGACCTGTGCCGCGAGCGCCTCCCCGCCGATCGGCGCCGACAGCTGCCGCGCCGTAATCAGCACGTCGCACGGCCTTTTTTCGATCGCCGCCATCGCGGTCGACGAGCTCGCAAAACCGCGAACGTCATAGCCCCGGCTGCTCAACATGCTCTCGACCGTCCGCCTCGCCTTTTCATCCTCCTCGACGACGACGACCTCCGGTGCGGCAAGGGCTGCCGGGTCAGCCGCGCTTGTCGGGCCTTTCTGAATCAGCCGCAGCAGCCCGGCGCCGGACCCGGGGCATGCGGCGGCGCCGGTGGGCGTGGCGGTCCCTGCGCCGGACTTTCCGCCGCGCAGCGCCCGCAAATAAGGTTTGCCACCGCCGTCGCGCGCCGCGCCCTCCTCCATATTTGCCGCGCCGCGGACCAGGGAGAGCGTTACCGGCTTCATGGCCGCAGCCATGTTCCCGTCCGTTTTCATGGCCACCGCCGCGCCTTCGTCTGTTTTTTTATCCATTACTATATTCTCGTCCATATTCATAACCTCTCCGATCTCCGCGCCCGTATACGCGGCCGTCTCAGCGTCCTTGCACCCGGCTCCGCCGCCGCCTGCCTCGATGTCGGTTTCCTCATCCCCTGTACGCGTCACGACCGGGAAGCGCAGCGTAAACGTCGTACCCCGCTCCGGCTCGCTGTCGACGCAAATCGTCCCGTTGTGCGCGTCGACGATATTCTGCACGATCGAAAGCCCGAGCCCTGTTCCCTCTCCGTCCCGTTTCGTCGTATAAAACGGTTCAAAAATACGCTCCAAGCACTGTTTTTCGATTCCCTCGCCCTCGTCCGTCACGCTGAACTGCGCAAATTCCGCGCCGTCGCGTTTCTCGATGCCGCCGTTGATCCAGACATGCCCGCGGCTCCCTTTTATCGCGTGAAACGCGTTCGCGCAAAGGTTCAGGACAACTTGGCAAATCTGCGTCGAATTGCCCATGATCTTCGCGCCGGCAAAGCTGATGTTCGAGATGATCCGAATGTTTTCCGGCTTCACAGACAGCGCGACACGAATAATCCGGGAAAACGTCTTGTCGAGGTCGAGCCTGCTGAAAGCGGTTTCCGGTGTCCGGCGGCTTAGGCATGTAATCTGCTGAATGATCTCCTTTGCCCGTTGCGCGGCGCTGTATATTTCCTCAACGTCCTCGCGCATCGGATCGCTCGCGTGAAGTTTTTCGCGGATCAGACCGGAATGGCCCATAATCGGCGTCAGCACATTGCGAAATTCGTGGACGATCCCGCCCGCAAGCGTGCCGATCAACCGAAGACGCTGATCGTGCTGCATCTGCTCCTGCCGTTCAGTCAACTCCTTGAGCGTGCGGTTGAGCTCACGCAGATATTCATTCTCCCGCGCGACGCGGCGGTTGTCGCGAAATGTGCGCCAGAACACCCAGATGACACCCGCGCCCGCAAGAAGCACGGCGATGATCGTCAGAATCGAGAATGCATCGACAGGCCGCATGACCTCCGCATAATCGGCGGCGACACTGACCGTCAAAAAATCGTCCTTGACCGGCACGGATTCGGACACCTCAATCGTTTCGGCCGCGCGCTCGCCGCCCTCACGGACTTTATTGAAACTGTTTTCGAGAATCTGGCCGCAGGAAGCCTTTATCATGACATTACCGCGCATCCCGAGCTGCGTAAAGCCCAACGCCGTAGCGGCGCTGAGCCGATCCGCGTCGATCATCAGGAGCGCCCGCAAGTCTCCCTGAAGCTCCGTGAGCTGCCCAAGGTACAGCCGCCCGGCGGCGTCGATATATACGCACATCTTTCCGGGGATTCCGAGGTTCATAGCCTCGTCTGAGTCTCCGTGCCGGTATGGCTCGTATTGCCCGCCCATCACAAAGCCGATCTTCGCGGCTCCGGCGGCGTCGGTCAGACAAATGTCTGTGACCGTCCCGCGGCTTTCGACGACGATAGATTCCAAAAGCCGCGCGACTTGATCGGCTCTCGCGTGAGTCTCGGCTTCCCCCGCCTGACTCGCGGCCCTCACCTGACTTGCGGCTCCCGTCTGACTCGCGGCCCCCGCTTGCGCGGCGCTTTGTCCCGCGGACCCGCCGAGAAAGTCGCCGAGCGCCCTTCGGAACACAGGCGTCTCCTGAAGGGAATCCCAATAGAGCAGGCATCCGCTGAGATAGTTTTCAACGCTCTGAACCGTCGATTGCGCGACCGCCTTCAAATTGCAGCGCTGTCGCTCTACGAACGAACGCCGGAAATGCGCGAGCGACAGTCCTACGAGCGCAAAGCTGATAATGACCAGCCCGCAGATTAAGATCATGAAATACGTTCGCAGTTCCCTCTTTTTCATAACGTGTCCCTTTCGACGCCGCTTTCGCCGTGTGAAAATCGCGGCTCGCGGCTCCCGCTTCGGATTCGGCGTCAGCCGCGGTTTTCGCGGCGCGTTTTACATACATCTTATCAAGCAAACCTTGTGCTCAAATAAATATGTCTGTAAATCTATTAAGGGAAGTATGAAAGTGAGAAGTATAGATACGCTGCCTGAGATATTGTGATCGCCGAAGCGTTCGCCCGCATTGAGCGCGTCTTATCAGACAACATGCTGCGACTGTGCGTCTGCTTTACTGTAATTTTTCAGGAATATGCCGGGTAAAAAATGACTATTCGCTTCGCAACAAGAAGTATGGACTGTTTTCATCGGCAAACGACCATTTATCGAAAAATGTGTCCAGTATTGTATCTATTTGTGACGTCGTGAGGTTTTTCATTATTGACAGCCGTCCCGTTCTCACATCCTCAAGACCACGGTGAACGCTCCTTATAGCGGCGCTCCCAACATCAGCCAACCGCCGCCGTCTTAAAACACCCGCTTAAAAGCGGAAAGCGCGCCGCCTGTTTTGGAGCGGTCAAGGATTGCGAAAACTATATGGCGAAAATGCCCGCCGTATTCCCGCAAAAGCGCATCCCACCACAGGGCGATGTCAGCGGGGTCGTTGCGGAATACGCCGCAGCCATACGCGCCAAGAATGACGGTCTCGCAGCCCCGCTCCGCGAAGATCGCCAGCGCGATCTTCATGCGCCGTTTCATCGCCGCCCGCGCCGCGTCCGCGTTCTCGTTTTTTAAGATCGCCTGACCGTAATTCACGGCGGGCAGGGTCAGCACGGACGCTTTCACAGGAGCGGGCAGCAAAGCGCCGCTGTCCTCCCGAAAAAACACGACGTCAGGCGACCAGATGGCGCAATCTGTATACATCATACTCTTACAGGCGCGGTTCGTTTCGTAATACGCGGGGAACGCAAGTTGGGAATCATACAGGCTTGACGCCGCAGCAAGGCTTTCTTCCTGCGCCAACGCGCCGTTCAGGAACCCGCCGCCCGGATTTTTCGCGCTGGCAAAATTCAAAACGCCAAAAGGCTTTGCTTCTTGCCCGCTCAGACGCAATATAGCGGACAGCGTGCTTTCATTTCGCAATTCTATCGGCCCGGTTCCGCTTTTAGGGCGAAAATTCCGTTCCAGAAGCGCGGCGTCCGCCGCGGAGATAAATAAGCTGTTTTCGCGGGAACGCGCCACGTCGTCGGAGATATTTACTAAATGACCTCCGCACATATAGCGCCCGTCCCGAATAACACGCAGCGTATCGTTGGCGAGCGCGGCCCGCGCTTCTTTACCCGTCTGATTTTTCATATAGTCACGCTTCGCCGCCTACGAGTTTTTGGAGACACTCGCGGTAAATTTGCGCGGTCCGCTCGATTACGTCGCCGGGCACGCCGTCAAACTGAAACTCCCCGTTTTTCTTGTTGTTCAAGAGCCAATCCCTGATGAACTGCTTGTCATATGACTTTGGGGAGACACCGACCCGATAGTCCGCGGCATCCCAAAATCTGCTCGAATCCGGCGTGAACAACTCGTCCGCCAAAACAAGCTGATTGTTTTTGTCGAGGCCGAACTCGAATTTGCTGTCGGCAATCAATATGCCCTTTGTCATCGCGTATTGACTGCACATCGCGTAAAGCCCCAAAGAAATTTCCGCGATTTTGTCCGTCAACTCAGCCCCGATCGCGGTTTTTACAGAATCGATGTCCACATATTCGTCATGCCCGGTTTCGACTTTTGTGGAAGGCGTGAGGATCGGGGCTTCCAGCTTTTGCGCCATTTGATATTCGCCGGAAATGCGATGGCCGCAAAACGGCTTCCCTTCCTCGTAATACTTCCACATATTGCCGAAGATATATCCGCGCACGACAAACTCAAACGGCAGGATTTTCAGCTTTTGTACCATCACCGTCCGATCGCGGAATTTTTCCTGATGAAAATATTCGGGCATATCTTCGAGGTTACTCGATATGATATGATTTTTCACCAAGCGCTCCGTTTTTTTGAACCAAAAGTTTGAAATGCCGTTCAGCGTAACGCCTTTTCCTGTCACGAGGGTCGGCAGGATCACGTCGAACGCCGATATTCTGTCGGTTGTGACGATAATCATGCGATCCTCTGAGATGTCGTAAATATCGCGGACTTTGCCTTTAAACTTAGGCTCCATATCATTCTTCGCTCCCATTTTTGCTCCCTTCTTTATTATGTTTATTCGGAAACTCGGACGCCTTGTGATGGCTCGGCTTCACGGCTACGCCGCGAAGCCCTCTCCCCACCCGTCGCCCTCGTTTCCTCTAAACAGCTCCGCTTATATCGTCGCGTGAAAATGCGATTTCCACGCGACTCCGTG
>JAITSR010000166.1 GCA_031287655.1 Clostridiales bacterium | reverse complement strand
GAGCAGGGCGGCGCGGATTTGGACCTGCGCCCAACGAATCAGAGCGTTGCTGTTTTGGTGGAAGCGTTAAACGCGGCGGGCGATGTGATCCCGTCCGTGACGACCTCGGCGGGCGCGGCGGCGAACGTACAATATTACCTCGGCCAAAACACGCTGGTGTTCACCGACAACGCGACCGCAAGTCTCACGCTGGCCACAGGCGCGAACTCCATTTCCGTGCCGGTCGCCATTTCCGTGATCGATAAGACCGCGCCGATCGGCATGGTGGATTATGTGCTGCTCACAGAGGACGACCCGCCGTTCGCGAAGGGCGGCATCAAGGCGTATCTTGTGACCTACGAGACCGACATTGAATCGGTCGAGGGTGTCGGCGTGCAGCAGGAGGCGGATGGCAGATATTTTATCTATTTTGAGCAAAACGACAGCGGCACGTTCTATCTGACCGACACCGCCGGGAACGTCGGAACGGTCGTCGCGGGCGCGTTCGGGATCGACATGAACGGGCCGCAGCCCGAGCGGGAGAGCTGGTACAGCGCGATCGCGGCCAAGCCGGGCGCGGCGGACGGCACGAGCGGCAACGGCAAAGAGGAAGTGCTGAGTACGATCACAAACAATTCCATTCGGCTGTTCTTCGTCTTCGACGAGCTGGTGCGCAACGTGGAGGTGACGGCCTATTCGGACGATAAAACCACGGTGATACCGGACGCGACCCCGTACATCGGCTATACCCATTCCGGCAACACGCTGACGGTTGAGTTTAAGCAGAACTGTCAGGTAAAAATCGTCGTGTACGACATACGCGGCAACGCGACCACGCTTTGGCGGCCGGAGGACGGGCCGATCACGGTGATTGACAAAAACGCGCCGACTCTTACAAACACGCAGATACAGGTGATAGACAACAAGGCGCATGTGACTTACACGTTCAGCGAGGATGTGACCTCCGCAAACGAAAAATCCGGTTACGCGCCGACACACACCACAGTATTCGATCAAAACGGCGCGTATCCGCTCACCTACGCGGACGCGGCGGGCAACGTCGTAACGGTTATTGCGAAAATCGACCAAGTCGACGAGCTATCCCCAAAAATTTCCTACACGCTCGGCATCACGCCGCAGAGCGCGGGTATCACCTACAGCGACGCGCCGACGAACGAACGCGTCGCCGCGACGAACGGCAATGTGGAAATCGCGTTCAAGGCGGAGGACCCGAACGGCGCGGCCGTCACGGCGACGAACAGAAACCGGCCCGGTATCCCGATGGCGCTTTCCGCGCCGGTCAACTCATACGGGACGAACAGCTATGACAACGCCGTCGTCGCGACGGAGAACGGCATCTATGAAATCACCGCGACCGATTCTTTCGGCAACGCCAACGTCGTATTTGTCAAAATTGATTTTATCGACAAAACCGCGCCGGTGATTTCATTGGAGGACAGCAAGGCGGTGGAGCTCGCCGTCAATTCGGCCATGTCCGATGACGAACTGAAAGCGGCGCTGCTCACGGGCGCGGCCGCAAAGGACGACCGCGAAGGCGAGATCGCGGCGACGGTCGACGTGTCCGCCGTAGATATTTCGCAAGTCGGCAGCTATACCGCCGTCTATTCGGCGGCGGACAGCCTCGGCAACACGGGGACGCGGACGCGCACCGTGGCCGTTTTGAGCGGAGCGCGCAAAACGCTGATCCTCGGCGGCAAATCCATTCGCGCAAATGATGTTTATATGACGCGGGCGGGAACGGTTACGGTGGTCGATCCGGACACGGGCTATCGGCTCTATGCGGCGCAAGGTTTTAGGACCCGCGGGCAGATGAAATACGAAGATGAGCTTACGGGCGACCTTATGGCGGCGGAGCCGGGTTATTACACGATATTGGCGCAGGGCGCGGAACGCGACGGACATCTGTTCTATGTGTTTGTATACTAAAAAGGAGGCCGAATTGACAATGAAAATACTGAAAAATACGACAATCAAAAGAACGGTCAAAAGAACGCTGTCACTCCTGCTGGCAATCGCGATGGCCCTCTCCCTTCTGCCGGTAAGCCCGGTGTCCGCGGCGGGGGAAGATACCGTCACGGTCGCAAACGACTATATCAAGGTTACGGTCAGCACGAAAAACGGCGGCTACACGATATCCACGCTGCAGGGCGATATTTTGAAAAAATCGGACGACGACAAGGCGCTGACCCATCGCGGGGATTATTTTGACACGTCGTTCACTTCATTTCAGATAGACGGCGACAGTGAGAAGGAATATATCTTCGGCAACGCCTACGGCTTTTTGGGCGCAAGCTCGTCGGAGGTAACGACGACGACGGATTCCGTCGGCGTGACCTCCGCCTACAGCGTGGGGGATCTGGAATTTGTCCAGCGGATTGAACTGGTCAGCGGCGCGAACTCGGAGCAGCTCGGCACGGCGCTGATCAGCTACACGGTCCGCAACAAGTCCCAAAGCGGCGCGGCCGTAAAAAGCCGCGTGCTGATCGACACGCAGCTGGGAGAGAAGGATTTTGGCTACTATGAGGCGACCAAGGGCGTCTTGGGCGCGGGCTACGACTTTATCGAAAGGGAGACCACTCTCTCCGGCGACGCGGTCCCCGCCGACTATTTCGTCAAAGACGCGCCTTTTGAGCCGGATATAGCGGCGTTTGGCGTAAACAGCGTGATCAGTACCGACAAGCCCTATCAAATGACGTTCGCCCAT
>JAITSR010000321.1 GCA_031287655.1 Clostridiales bacterium | reverse complement strand
CATGAGTACGACCATATCGCGGTACGCGAGCGGGCGCGGCAGGCCGTCCGGGTCCGACAGGCCGTCCGGGTCCCGCAGGCCGTCCGAGTTCGGCAAACCGTCCGGGTCCGGCGGACGCGCGGAACACATGAGTTCCGCGATCTTTTGGGCGACGAGACGCGCCTCGTAAATGACGTTGCTCTCGTTTTCCCGTGCCTCACCGTCGGCGTCGCCGTCCGCGCCGCTGCCGCCCGTGCCATCTCCGTCGCCATCGCCTTCGCCGTCGCCCGTATCGTTTGCGTGATCCATGTCGGCGGCGGTGTCCGGCGCTTTTTTGCTGATTACATGCACCTCCACCACGGGCCGGGACGACCCGGTTTTCGCAGCCACACCGGGGACGGAGGTTTTTGCCGCCGCCTCTCCTTCGTCCGCCGCCGCCGCGCCCGGCAGCAGCCATTCTTCCTCCGTGTAGTCCAGATCGCCGACCCTCCGCGACATAATCCCGCCGAACAGCGTGTTGATGTAGCGCAGGATACCCGGGTCGCTGCGGAAATTCCTGTAGAGCAGAATTTTTGTCCCCGGCGCGTCTCGTTTATCGCGTTCACTGCGCGGGCTTTGCGTCTCACGCGGGCTTTGCGCGCCGAATCCTCCGGAAGAAGGGCGGTATGTCCGGTATTTTTCCAAAAAAAGCTCCGGCATCGCCTGACGGAACCGGTAAATGCTCTGCTTGACGTCCCCGACCATAAAGACACTGCCCCCGACCCCGCCCCGCGCCTCGGCCTGTTTTGAAACCGCGCGGATAATATACTCCTGCACAAGGTTGCTGTCCTGATATTCGTCGACGAGCACCTCGGCATAGCGCTTTTGATAGGAGAGCGCGGCCTCGGTGGGGATCAGACGCGGGAGCGAAGCTTGCGCATGCCGCGCCGCGCGCGGCGCGGCGCCCGCGTCCGCGCCTTCGTCCACACCCTCGTCCGTGTCGCGCGTCAGCAGGATTTCGAGGGCGAAGTGCTCCAGATCATTAAAATCCAGCACGGAGCGCGCTTTTTTGAGTTCCGCGAATTTTCGCGAAAACGCGCCGACCACGTCGGAAAGCTCCAGCAGAAGGGCGTGCGAACGCTCAAATTCCTCTATGATCGCGGGCGTATCGAGCTGAAAATACCGGCGCGTCACGTCGTTGAGGAAACGATCAACCGCCGCTTTTACGGCCTCGCGCCCGAGCTTTGTCTCCGGGTCCTCGCCGCGCGCGGCGCGGGGGCGCAGACACTCCATGCGGCCGAGCGCGAGTACCGCCGCGCGGAGCGAATCCCAATCCGCGGGTGCGGGCGCGTCGGCATCGCTCTCCGCCCGGTCTGTGATACCCGGTTCATCGTCCTCCGCCGGACTGCCCGCCCAAGCCAAGCGGTCCTCGCAGCGTACGCGGAGCCGCCCGATTTGGTCGATCAGCCGCATGACCTCGCGCCGCTTCCCGTCGTCCCGAAGGCACTCAAACAATATTTCCCGCTCATGGGCAAGCACGGCCGTCAGGGCGTCCAGCCCCTCCGCGAGCCGCTCCGTAATTTCCCGCGCCCAGACCGATGCGGAAAACTCCGCGCCCGACCGGATACAAAAGAGCGCCGTGTGTGCGCGGAGCCACTCGTCCGGCCACGGCGCGCTCTGCACAAAGTCATACACAGAGAGGATCGTCTCGCCGATCCCCCGGTCGTCCCTGCCCGCCCCGAAGCTCTCGACGAGCGCCGCGAACGACGTGTTCCCTTCCTCCGCGTATTTTTCCTCCAAGACCTCGTTCAGCGCGTCCGCTTTTAAGAGCGCGGCCTCGGCGCCGTCCATCAGGCGGAACGCGGAGTCGAGTCCCGCGATTTGGTTGAGGTTCTCTTTGATCACGCTCATGCAAAACGCGTGAATCGTGCTGATAGAGGCGCTCCCGAGCAGGATCAGCTGACGCCTAAGGCGCTCGCTTTGTTTAGAAGCCGAGCCCGCTTCCTCTTCGAGCGCCTCGAGCCCGGCGGTGAGCGCCGCCGCGATCCGCTCCTTCATCTCCGCCGCCGCCGCGTTTGTGAACGTGACGATCAGGAGCCGGTCAATTCCGACAGGTGGCGGCGCGCCCGCGCCCGCGGCGTTTGGAGCATTCTCGCCAGCGTTCGCCGCCTCACCCGCGCCGCCCGCCCCGATCAGCCGGACGACGCGCTCAACGAGCACCGAAGTCTTGCCGGAGCCCGCGCCCGCCGCCACAAGCAGATTGCCGCCGCGAAAGCGAATCGCGTCCGACTGTTCTTTTGTCCAATTTCGTCCGGCCATATCGAAACCTTAATTTAGCATTTTGTCGAGGAACGCCGCGACGCGCGGATGCTCCGGGCTGTTGAAGAACCGCTCGGGCGGGTTGTCCGCGACGATTTTTTGGTTGTCCACAAAGATCACCCTGTCGGACACCTCACGCGTAAAGCCCATCTCATGCGACACGATCATCATCGACATATGCTCGCGCGCGAGCGACTTGATCACGTCGAGCACCTCGCCGACGAGCTCCGGATCGAGCGCGGACGTCGGTTCGTCAAACAGCATAAAGTCCGGCTCCATCGCGAGCGCCCGCGCGATCGCGACCCTCTGCTTCTGACCGCCGGAGAGCCGGGAGGGGAAGGCGTCCGCCTTATCGTCGAGCCCCACGCGGCGCAGCTTTTCCATGCCCAACTCGCGGGCGCGCGCCTTCGGGATTTTTTTGACGGTCATCGGCGCTTCGATTACGTTTTGCAACGCGGTCATGTGCGGGAACAGGTTGAAGCTCTGGAACACCATGCCGGTTTTTGCGAGCACCGCCCGGATCTGCTCCTTTGGCGCGGGCTTTGCGCCCGGCGTCCCGACCGCCGCGACGACGACGCCCTCGATCTCGACGACGCCCCTGTCGATCTTCTCAAGCCCGTTCACACAGCGCAGTACCGTACTCTTGCCGGAGCCGGAGGGGCCGATGATCGACACGACCTGTCCGCGCTCGACCGTCAAATCGACGCCCTGCAGGACGCTGAGTTCCCCAAAGCTCTTGTGCAGATTCGTCAGCCTGATAATGACCTCGGCTGTGTCGTCACGCGCGCCACCGCCTGCCTGCGCGCCGCCGTCTGCTCGCGCGCCATCACCTGTCCGCGCGCCCGCGCCCACTTGTGTCTTCTCGCCCATTCGCCCGTCCTCTCATTCCAAGTCCACAACCTTTTGGAAGTGCTGGTAGTCAATCGTGGTTTTCCAGTTTCCGCCCCAAAACCATCCGCGCGACGTGAACGCGGCGTGCGCCGCGCCGCCCGGTACGACCATGCCGGGCCGGACGTCGCCCCGGTCGAGATAGGCGCGGCCCTCCGGCGGCGAGACGTAGCTGCCGCGGCCTTCGGTATAGGGGTTCTGGATCGGGTTGATGTCGATCGCGAGCCCATACGCGTGCTTTGACAGGTTCGCGGAGCCGCTTACGGTGCGGTAATTGAACGCGGAGGTGTTGTTCGCCCCCATCGAGAGACGGTCGTCCCCGCCATAATTGTCGACGAGCTCGACGCGCTCGATCGGGAAACCGGCTTCGTACAACTCGCGGAAAATATCGGCGAGCTCGTCCGCGACCTTTTTGTGCGCGACCAGCTCGCCCGTGTGGATACGCCGCTCAAAATCGGCATAGGTGACGGTGACGAGCCGCAAGTCGGCAAGCGGCACGGGGCAGCCCGCTTTCCATGAAACGCCCTCAATCCGGGCGCGCGCCGCCGCGTCGATTTCCGCGACGCGAAACACCGGGGATACGGCCTCGGCCGCCATCGCGGCCGCGCGTTCAAAAGCCGGGACGGCCGCGCCCCGCAGCGTGAGCAGCGCGGCAAGCCAAAGCGGCAGCAGGGTATTTTTAATTATCATTATGACCCTTCCTCCTTTAGTACCGAGGCGTTCAGAATCCGTTCGAGCCGGTGGAACACGGAGACCGTCAGCGACGCCATCAGCAGATAGATCGCAAGCACGGCGATGAACGCGTCAATCCTCAAATCCATAATCACAATCCGCTGCGCGGTCCGCATCATATCCATCAGCGCGATGCTCGTCACAAGCGAGGTATCCTTGAACAGAATGATCACCTCGGAGCAGGTCGGCGGCAGCACGCGGCGGATCGCCTGCGGCACAACGACGCGCCGCATCGTCTGGAAAAAATTCATGCCAAGTACGCGGCACGCCTCATACTGCCCCTTTTCGACGCTGATGATGCCGCCGCGGATCACCTCCGTCTCATACGCCGCAAACGACAGCGAAAACACGACGAGCGCGACCGTCCACGGCTGCCACACGATCCCAAGATAGGGGAAGCCGTAGTACACGAGGCTCAACTGCAGCACGAGCGGGCTGCCGCGGAACGCCCAAGTATAGAGGTTCAATAACGCCCTGACGGCGCGCGGCCCGGAGACCTTCGCGACGGCGGCGAGCACGGAGAGCGGCGCGGCGATCAGCAGCACGGCAAAGAAAAGGAGATAGGACGTTTTGATCCCGTTGATCAGGATCGGCATTTTGTCGATGATGTATTGCCAGAAACCGAGCCGGTCGTCAATCAGCACGCCGTCACCTCCCCCTTCCCTTGTCATCAGAAACTAGTCAGCGGTTAATGTGTTCACAATTTACTATATTCATTACTGTTTTGCGGTCGCCGTCGGGCGCTGTCAGGCGTCGTAGGCCGTAAAGCGTTTTTCAAGCAGGCCGAACACCTTCACGAGCAGGCTCGTCAGGATCAGGTAGATCACGAACGCGCACAGATATGGGATCACCGTCTTGTCCCGCGTCGTAATCTGGTTTGTGACACGCACAATGTCCTGCATACTGATCACGGAGATCACGGCGGCGTCTTTTAACAGATTGATCGCCTCCGAACAGGCGGGCGGCAGCGCGATACGGACCGACTGTGGGATAATGACGCGGAACATCATACGCCAATAGGGGATGCCGAGCACGCGGCACGCCTCGTATTGCCCGCGGTCGACGGCGCCGATCGCGGCGCGCATGATCTCCGTCAGGTAGGCCGCCATATTCAGCGCGAACACCCAGATCGCGCCCGGAAAGTCGCCGCCCCCGCCGCCGAGCAGCGGCAGCACGCCATACTTCATAATCATCAGCTGCAAGAGCAGGGGGACGCCGCGCCACGCCCATGTGTAGACGTTCAGGAGCCAGCGGAGCGGCTTCGGCCCCGCCGTCTTTACGATCGCAAAAAAAACGCCCATTACGAGGGCGGGGAAAATCGCGCCGAAATACACTTGCAGCGTACCGATCACGCCGACAAGCAATTGCGGGCTTATTCTGATAATGTAATTGACGGTCTCCAACGTGTTCCTTTATTGTACAGAATGAGATACGCCTCGGGCAAATCAGACGATCACGACGTCTTTTCCGAACCATTTTATGCTGATTTCCGCGGCTTTGCCTGACGAGCGCAGATAGTCGAGCGCCCCGTTCAGGGTTTCGCGCCATGTGTTGTCGGCCTGCCGGACGCCGATCGCCATTTCCTCGCGGCCAAAGTTCTCCTCGAGCACGGCGTAGGCTTCGGGCGATTTGACGTTAAAGTCGCCATAGAACGCGACGCTGTCGATCACAACGGCGTCGAGCCGCTTGTTGTCAAGGTCCATCATCGCCGCCGTGAAGGTCGCGTATTCGCGCAGTTCGCCAAAAGAGTCGCGCGTCGCGGGGTCGGTGTCGAGCGCGTCGAGCGTGGAGCTGCCCATCTGCGTGCCGACCGTCATGCCCGCGAGTCCCGCCTTCGTCGTGATGTCGGAACCCGTGAGCGTCACGACAATCTGATCGCTGTTGATGTAGGACTTGGAGTACGAGACTTCTTTTTTGCGGTCCTCCGTCACGGAAAAGCCGTTCCAGATGCAATCGATCTCGCCGCTGTTCAGGCTCATCAGCACCGTGTCCCAGATGACCGGCTTCAGCTCGACCTTGACGCCGAGGTATTCCGCCGCGGCCTTCGCCATGTCGACGTCAAAGCCGACGATCTCGTTCTGCTCGTCGCGGAAGCCCATCGGGGGGAACTCGTCGTCGAGACCGAGCACAAAGACGCCCGCCTGCTGAATCTTCTCCCATGAGCCGTCCGCCGCGGGAGCGGGGGCGGGCAGCGTCGCCGCGGACTGCGTCGTCGCCGCCTCGGTGGTTGTGGTCGTGGCCGCCTCGGTGGTCGTCGTCGTTGCGGCTGCCGTCGTCGTGGTCGTGACGGGCGCGGCCGTCGTGGTTGTGGCCGCTTCCGTCGCCGCCGCCGTTGTGGCCGCGGCCTGCGTCGCGGCTGCCTGTGTCGTCGTCGCCGCCGTTTGGCCGCCGCACGCCGTCAGGACCGCGAGCAGCATCGCCGCCGCGACCAGCACCGCGAACGCGCCATATACCCTGCGCCGCGTCTTTTGTGTCTTTTTAGCCTCTGCTGTAACAATCGTACCGTTTTTCTTTGCCATTTTTCCCTTTTTCCTCCTTTTTTTGGCTATGTAACAGTCTTTTTTCCTCTATGTGTTGCATAGCGGCGTCGCGCTATTCGACGATCGAAGTGAAGATTTCCGTGACCGCGGCCTTATCCAGCGCCACAAAGCCGGGCACCTCGCCGCCGTTGATGTCCACACAGCGCTGTATCACGTCTGCGAGGTCCTTCTTGGGGACCCCGAGCTCCTTTAGCGTGAGGGGCATCCCGATCGACTTTACCCACGCGCGGAACCGCACAAGTCCGTCGTCCGCCGTGGCCTTGATGTCCGAAAGGTCCGGGTCCGCGCCAAACACTTTAACGCCAAACCGCGCAATGCGCGCGACCTGCTCCGGCGTCCCGCGGTCCGCGATATATTGGAGCCACGCGGGCATGACCGCGGCGAGCCCCGCCCCGTGCGCGGTGTCATAGTAGCCGCTGAGCTGGGACTCGAGCCCGTGCTCGCCGCCGCGCGCCGCGTCCCGGCCGATCCCCGTGACGTCGTTGTGGCTGAACGAGCCCGCGAGCATCAATTCCGCCCGCGCCTCATAATCGTCAGGCCGCGCGACCGCGACCGGCGCGAACTTGACGACCGTGCGCATTGTGCCCTCGCCGTACTCGTCGCCGAGGCGGCTCTCGCCGAGCGTGAAGTACCGGCTGACCGTGTGCGCGAGGATGTCCGCCGCGCCCGCGGCTGTCTGATAAGGCGACACGCTGTATGTGAGTTCGGGGTTCATGATCGCGAACACCGGGCGGCACGGGTCCCACATGAAGCCCTTCTTTTGGTGCGTCGCGTCGTCGACAAGCACGCTCGACCGGCTCGTCTCGCTGCCCGCCGCCGCGATCGTGTGGATCACGCCGACCGGAGCCATCTTCTTTGCGGGCGTGCCGTTGTAGAACTGCCAATAATCGCCGTCGTTCGCGAGCGCGAGCGCAATCCCCTTGGCCGTGTCAATCGCGCTGCCGCCGCCGACGCCGAGCAAAAAGTCGACCTTCGCGTCGAGCGCGGCTTTGTAGCCCTTGTCGACGAGCGAACGGCGCGGGTTCGGCTGCACGCCGCCGAGCTCGACAAAAGGCAGCCCGCCGTCTTTGAGCGCCTTTGTGACCGTGTCATAGAGCCCGATTTTCTTGATCGACCCGCCGCCATAGACGAGCATCACCTTGCTCCCGCCATGCTTTTTGACGAGTTCGGCGACCTTTTCCTCGGTCTTTTTGCCAAACACGATCTCCGTATACATGTGAAATGAAAAATCCGTAAACTGCCCCATGTCTCTCTCCTTCCGAATCCTTGATTTTTCCGCTTTCCGATTTCCGATTTCTCTATGTGGAGTTTATTCGGAAACTCGTACGTCTTGTGGCGACTACGTTTCGCGGCTATGCCGCAAAACTTTGCCCCACTCGTCGCCCTCGTTTCCTCTAAACAGCTCCGCTTATATCGTCGCATGAAAATGCGATTTCCACGCGACTCCGTGTGCTGCGCACACGCACGCTACCTCTTCCGGTAGCGCGTGAGTGTATTCGGTTAATGGACTTGCCGAATACACTCTATGCGATAAACCGGCTTTCCCCAACTGAATAGTAACCATAATTCGCGCACGAAGTCAAGTCCGCTAAAGCATCTTTTCAAGAAAGGCTTTGCCGCGGTCGGTCTTTGGCGCCGAAAAGAACTCGGCGGGCGGCGCGTCCTCAAGGCATACGCCGCCGTCCATGAAAATGACCCGCCCGGCAACCTCCCGCGCAAACGTCATTTCGTGCGTCACGAGTAAAATCGTCATCTGCGTTTTGGAGAGGTCCCGGATTACGTCGAGCACCTCGGAGACCATCTCCGGGTCGAGGGCGGATGTGGGTTCGTCAAACAACATGATCTCAGGGCTCATCGCGAGCGCGCGCGCAATCGCGAGACGCTGTTTTTGCCCGCCGGAGAGCATCGCCGGATAGGTGTCGGCCTTATCGGCAAGCCCGACGCGCTCCAAAAGCCCCATACCGATTTTTTCC
>JAITSR010000124.1 GCA_031287655.1 Clostridiales bacterium | reverse complement strand
AAACTGGGGGCAAAACCCATCGAAAAAATTGTATAAAAAACTATATTTTTACTCTGGTCCGGCGGGGGGGCGCTTGGGGAGGGGGGGGCATAAACCCCCCCCCCGCTTCCCTTCGCGCGCCATAGCCCGCCTTAATTTGCGTATTTGCTCGCTTCCGCTTTCTTTAACTCATATTCACCGATAAACCAGTCGACCCAGCGCTGGATTCCAACCGATTCGGCGTCTTTTACCATCTGATCCTTGATTGCGTTGTACTCAGCCTCGTCTTTTGCGTAGACCATCTTCCACGAAGCCGTTTTGATGATGTCACCGGCACGCGCGGAGATCTGCTCCATTTCGTCGTTCATCGACGGATAGGAACCGACCTTATTGACCAGAATCCTGCTTTCATCCTTCCAATAGTAATCCAACATGTCGAGCGCGTCAAAATCCTTCTGCCATTCCTGCACAAGTTTCGTGTCGGCCGGGGCATACGGCGGCTTATTCCAGAGGTTCCGCGAAATCGGGAACCCGTCGCTCGGGTCGATGACCGACTGCGCGAGCGCGAGCGCGTTGATTGGGGACCCGCCCTTCGCATAGTTCTTCCCTGCGGCAAATTCGGCGTCCGGCGTCAGCTGATATTCATAATAAAACTCGGTCAGGCGCGGCGCGCCGTCCTCGCCGATCTCCCACATCACGTCCTTTGGTCCGTTTTCCGTGATGCGTGAGCCCTCAAACGAATAGTTCCAGTTTACAAACGCCATCGCCTTTTCCACCTGCTTTGACGTGGCGCTGACCGACATAACCCAAGGCGTGCCGACCGGCTGCAGCGCGCCCATCAACCGCTTGACGCCGGTGTAGGTGACCGGGCGGAAACCGATGCCCTGCTCCTGCTTTTCGTTCGTGGAAAAGTCGGAGGCGCCCCAACCGTCGAGCGAGAACAAGACGCGCCCCGCCGCCGTTTTTTGCACGGAGTCGTCAAAACGCTGCGTAATCGAATCCGGATCTAAAATACCCCGCTGATTTGCCTCATAGCAGAAGCGCACAAACTCGAGGTATGTGCTCCCCTCGCTCACAATCGACACAACGCTGTCCAAATCCTCGGAAGGGTGAATCTCCGCGAGAGACGCCTCATTGGGAATCTGCACGCCAAGATGCGGCGCGCAGAACATGCCGAGCGTCATATAGGAGCGGTCCCAGTCCTTAAAGAGGGAGAGCGCATAGACCTTTTGCCCGTCGGCGTTCACCGGCTCCGCTTCCTGCATCTTTTCGAGCACGTCCAAAAGCTCCGTCAAATTGTGAAATTGCGGCGCGCCGACCTCTTTATACACGTCGTAACGGATATACGGGCCTGTCTCGCCTCTTTTTTGCTGCGCGGTCTTGATTTTCAAACCGGCGGCATACGCCTTGCCCTTGCCCTTGCTGAAATTGTCCGCCATGAATCGGAGTGAGACGCCGGCGTTGGCGTAGACATTTGGAACGAGGTCCTTGTAGTCGTCATACGCGAGCAGCATATCCCCGTCCACCGCGTTCTCGAGCTGCTTGTAATCCTTGAACACGACCAAGTCCGGCAGTTCGCCGCTCGCCATCAGCGCCTGCAGCTTTTGCTCGCCCTGATCTCCGCTCGGGATCAGGTTCAGGCGCACGCCGACCGCCTTTTCCACCTCATCCGCCCACCAGCCTTCCGCCAAACCGGACGTATTGGCGGGCAGGCTCAGGATACTGAGCTCCACGACCTCCCCGTCGGCCGCGGCGGCTGTCGTCGCGGCGGCCGACGCTGCCGTCGTTGCGGCGGCCTCTGTCGCCGCGTTATCCGCCGCGGCAGTCGTGGCGGCAGCTGTTGTTGCGGCTGCCGCGGTCGTCGTCGCGCCTGTCGACCCGCCGCCGCCACACGCGGCCATTCCGATGATCATCAGGCCGACGACCAAAAGCGCCAAGCCCCTTCCCCACATTCTCCGCTTCCCTGTCTCCTTCATTTCTCGATCCTCCGTTTTATGTTATTTTGTTTGTTCACCCATTTACCGCGCCGACGGCGTTCAGCCTTTTACCGCGCCGATCATGATCCCGTTCACGAAATACTTTTGAAAGAACGGATAGATACAGAGAATCGGCAATACGACGACCATCGTCACGGTCATCTTAACCGAAGACGGCGTCAGAAGCGCCGAAAGATTCACCTGTTCCCCGCTCACCGCCGCCTGCCGCAAGGAATCCGCAAGCGCGTTCGACTCGTTCAGATATTGATACAGCATATACTGCAGCGGGAACAGCTTCGCGTTCGTCATCAAAAACAGCGTGTCCGTAAACGAGTTCCACTGCCCGACGGCCGAGAACACAATCAGCGTCGCGACAATCGGCTTTGCGAGCGGCAGGATCAGAAAAATATATTTTGTCAGATACCCGGCCCCGTCCAGATCCGCCGATTCCTCGAGCGACGCCGGAATACTCTCGACATAGGTTTTAAACAGGACCAGTGAAAACGGCGAGATAATCCCCGGAATAATATACGCGAGAAAATTATTCGTAAGATGGAGGTTTTTCATATTGATGTACCACGGGATGATCCCGGCGTTAAAATACATCGTCACGATGACGAAACGATACCATATCTTACGCATCCACAGCTCCTGCTTGCTTAACGCGTACCCGAGAAACGTCGTGCCGAGGATCGTCAAAAGCGAACCGAAGACGGTCCGGGCGACCGAGACCGTTATGGCGTTCCAGAGCCCGCTGATTTGCAGAATCTGCGAGTAATTGTCAAAGTGAATACCGCGCGGCGTGAGTATGATCATGCCCCGTGCCGAAAGCGTGTTGTCGCTGATCGTATTGATAAAGATATAATAAAACGGCAGGATGCAGATGATCGCAAACGCCGCCATCAGCGAATAGTTGACCGAGTTGAAAATGACATCTCCAAACGATAGTTTACGCCTCATAATAAAGCCGCCCCCTTTTAGCCGCGTCCGATCCCTTAAAGCCGCTCCCGCTTCCGTCAAAGCCCGTCATATCACGGTCTCGCCGCGGATCAGCTTGGAAAGCCCGTTTGCGGAAAACAACAGCACGATGCTCACGACCGACTTTAACATGCTGACGGCTGTCGAAAACGAATAATTGTATCCGACCATGCCCTGATTATACACATAGAGGTCGAGCACTTCGATCGCGTCCTTGTTCATCGCGTTCTGAAAGACGAAATACTGCTCAAGCCCGTTGTTTAAGAGGTTTGCGATCGACAGCAGCAACAGGACAAAGTATGTCGGTAAAAGCCCCGGTATTGTGATATGCCGGATCAGCTGCAGCCGCCCCGCGCCGTCAATCCGCGCGGCCTCATATTGTTCGGAATCGATCCCGGTCAGCGCCGCGATATACATAATCGCGCTCCAGCCGATCCCCTTCCAGAGGCCGTACCCGAGCATCGAAAGCCATACATGCTCGCCGGACGCAAGAAAGTTGACGCCCTCGTCAATCGCGCCGACGCTGATCAGAATCCGGTTGATCAGCCCGTCGTTGACGGAAAACATCGCGTACGCGATCGAATAGACAAGCACCCAGCTGATAAAGTGCGGGATTGTGACCATCGTCTGCACAACCTTGCGGAACCGCAGCTGGCGGATTTCTGCGAGCAGGATCGCAAAGATCATCGGAAACATCGATGTCACGATCCCGAGAAAGCTCATCGCAAACGTATTTCGGATCACGCGGAGCACGCTCGACATCGCGTATTGATCCGTAATCATCATCAGAAAATTCTTAAAACCGACAAATTCGCAGTCAAACAGCTTTTTGCCGGCGCGGTAGTCAAAAAACGCGTAGAGCCAGCCATAGAGCGGCAAATAGGAGAATAAAAATACGAGCGTAAGCAGCGGTACGATCATCAAAAACAGACGAAAACCCCGTCGCTCCCTCAAAACCTTCATCGACTGGTTCACAATACCCTCCTTTACGCTATATCAAATTGCTAATCTATTCGCGATTATCATATCTTGAACTATGAAAAACATACAATATATCATTCTTTACATTTGCTACTATATTCTTTACTTCTTTCACATTACAAGGCTGGGCTCGCGGACTGCGAGCGACGGGCTGCGAAGCTGCCGGGGATTGACAAGGGGCGGTAGCCCTTTGTCCGCAGTAAGGAGGGTGCTCAGGCTGCGAAGCAGCCGCCGAAGGGAACCATAGGGTTCCCTAGCGGGGAGCGAGCGGACTGCGAGCGAC
>JAITSR010000093.1 GCA_031287655.1 Clostridiales bacterium | reverse complement strand
ATGGCGTCAAACAAATTGGTGGATAAAGAGCGACTGAACGCAATGTGGGAGGAATTCGACATGATGAAGCTGAAAATAATCGAAATCGCCGAAGAACGCGGCGAAGCCCGGGGAGAGGCTCGCGGCGAAGCCCGCGGGGAGGCTCGCGCCGAGGCCCGCAACAAGGCGCGGCTGGCTGAAATAGCGCAAAGTCTGCTTCAAGCGGGGGTATCGATGGATTTGATCACGCGCACAACCGGAGTGGATGCCGCCGCGTTGGAAGCAGAAGCGCAAAAGCAGGCTTAGGAACTGTTCGATACATGTCGTAGGTAAACAACACCGAGATGTGAATCTCGTCAATCTCCGGCAAATCCTATGGCAGCTCGCCCGCGAGCGCCAGCGCGTCGTCAGGCGTGGCCGCTGTCTTGCGCGGGAATACACATGCCATTCGCACAAACATCATCTTTTTTTAGTCGCGAAATTTTAAATTTTAATTCGCTCTTATTTTTGTTGATTTTTTCGATCGATTAGAGTATGATAGTTTTGAATTGAATTATTGGAAGGAGAGCGCGAAATGATTGTTACAGCAACAGAGTTTAAGACTAACATTGGCAGATACCTTTTGCTGGCGGACAGCGAGGAAGTTTTGATAACCAAGAATGGCCGCAGCGTCGCCAAACTTGTGAGCGCAAGGGACGGGAAAACGTCTGCGCTGCGCTCGCTTCGCGGCATACTGAAAGGCGCTGACGTGAGTTTGGAATCCATCCGCAAAGAAAGGCTGGCAAAATACGATGAAAGCGATGATTGATACGAACGTGGTGATTGATTACCTCGACGACCGCGCGCCGTATGCCGACGATGCGGAAATCATTTTCGATCTGTGCGGGCAGGGGAAAATGACGGGGGTTCTTTCGGCGAGTGCCATAACGGATATCTACTATGTTATGCGGAAAATTATCGGGCGAGAGAAAACGCTGGAGAGTCTTAAACTTTTGTTTTCCGTATTTGAAATCGCGGACGTGGGCAAACGTGATTTGCAGCGGGCAATGGAATCAGACGTGACGGATTTTGAGGACGCGCTTGTGGCCGTTTGCGCAATACGTATCAAGGCTGAGTGCATTGTGACGCGCAATGTTGGTGATTTCAAAAACGCGCCCATACTGTCCCTGTCGCCGCGGGATTTCCTTTCCCGTTTTTTCCCTGACGACCTCAAAGAATAAACCAGCGGCTGTTGAAGTGCGTGGCCGCCGCGAATACAAATACAATGCTTTGCTGTCATGACCGACTTGATTTCTCATGCAAAAGATGGTAAGTTTAGTTATCAAGCATAGGAACTGCGAGATAATAATTTGCGCAAGAGATAGCGTGCAGATCATTGTTGAACGGTTCATCACTAGGAGGTAATTATGTTCTGCCCATATTGTGGCAAAGAAACAATGGACGGCGCCAGATTCTGCGCGGAGTGCGGAAAAGCGCTGCCGACGCTTCAACAGGCGCAGCAGCCCGCAGCAGCGGTCGAGGCGCCGCCCGTGACGCTGGAGCAGCAGTCCTACGCGTCGTCAACTTCGACAGCAGCGCCGGAGCAATCCTACGCGCCGCCAACTTCGACAGCAGCGCCGGAGCCGTCTGCGCCGCCGCAAACGCTGTACGCGGAGCCTGTGCAGGTCGAGATACCGCCAGCGCCGGAGCAATCCTACGCGCCGCCGCCACCGCCACCTGCAGCGCCTTATGCGCCGCCCGTGTCGCCGGAGCAGCAATCCTACGCGCCGCCGTCTCCCGCGCAGCCCGCGGCGCCTTACGCCCAGCCGACTTATACGCCGCCGCCCGTGTCGCCAGCGCTGGCTCCGGCGAGTAAAAACAGCAGCTTGAGGGCCGTGATCGTCTGCGCCGCGATCGTCGTGATTCTTGGCGCGGGTTTTGCGACCGCGTGGTTCACCGGCGCGCTGAACGGTCTGTTCGGCCTCGGCGGGGGCGGAACCGGCGGCGGAGAAACCGTCGCGGTCTTAGGCGGCGGGCAAGTCGCCGAGAGCCCTTCCGATCTGTTCAGCAAGCTCGACATCAAGCGTTTCACCTCCCAAAAGAAGGGTCCGGAGGCGCAGGTCGAGGAAAGCCTCGTCAACCTCTCAAACGGTCTGCTGGGCAGTGCGCGCAACATCTCCGAGCAGCAGCAGGAAGCGGAGAAGGACACGATATTCGGCTCCACGTTCAGCATCGCGCTGAATTTGGACGACGCGTACATACAGAAAATCCTCGAAATGACCGGGCAGGAGTCGCAGCAGCAAGTGGTCGATATCGTGAGGCTGATCGGCAAATCCGAGTTGCGTTTAGAGTACGGCATTGACATGAATATGGACAGCGACGTGTGGAGTCCTAAATTCGGGCTGGACGCGGGCTGGCTCGTCGGCGGCGAGTCGATCCTTACGGCTGTCGCGCACATGGCGGATGCGGACGTTTTTTTCAAGTTTCCGGAGTTGTCCCCAAAAGTGTTCCACCTCGAGGCCCCGAACTTTAAAGACACGTTTGCGGACCTGAACGCGGCGGCGCTTACGCCGGCGAACCTGAAAAAACTCGGGGACTATTCGGAAAAGGCGATGCCGATCGTGCAGGAGATGATCCTCGCCGCGGTCGGCCAATTCGAGTTCGAGACGGACGGCACGGAGAACATCGACCTCGGGAGCAAATCCGTCACGTTTGAGACCGCGAGCCTCACGATCACAGACAAAGACGCGCTCCTTGCGGCAAAGGCCGCGCTCGAAACCTTCGCGAACAACCCGGAGTCCGTCGAACTCGCGGTTCAGATTTGGAATGACGTCTTTGCACCTGCATCGGACGCGTTTTCGATCACCAAAGATGAACTGAACGAGCAGCTGGATCAGATGTTCGCGGAGCTCGACGAAGAAATCGAATACGCGAGCGACGGCACAG
>JAITSR010000051.1 GCA_031287655.1 Clostridiales bacterium | reverse complement strand
TAATGAATTATATATGCAAGTGCGTATTGCCAACGAATACAAACGTCGGCATAATCTCACGCCGGAGCAGTTCTTACTGCTCGATCGCGAGTGTAATATTCTGCACATTCTCGAAATCGGCTACGAATCATTTCACCTCACGGGCGACGACGGCATATTGGACGAAATCGACAAAATTGTGGCTGAACGCCGTATTGTCACAAAAGCAGCCGGATAAAACAAGACGGGCTGCGCCCGAATGATATGCGTACGCTTCCGCAACCTGCCTAAACGAATTGCAGCGCGTACAAATCCGCATAGCGGCCTTTTTGGCGAAGCAAGTCCTGATGACTTCCTTCTTCGACGATTTTACCGTTCTCCAAGACGACGATGCGGTCGGCGGATTCGATTGTTTGCAGCCGATGGGCGATGATGACGCTGGTGCGGCCTTCCATCAGTGTTTCCAGCGCATCCTGAACCTGTTTTTCGCTCTGCGAATCCAGAGAGGACGTCGCTTCATCCAACAGCAGCAGCGGCGCGCCTGACAGGATTGCGCGGGCGATCGCGACACGTTGCCGCTCGCCGCCGCCGAGTAAGCCACACCGTTGGTTTTGGCCGCCGCGACCGGCCAAGACCCGCCGCCGCCGCGCGACTCCTGCTTTAAGTCCCACACGGCAAAAATTCTGGCCGAAGTACCCGCCGCTTGATAGACGGCGCGCAAAAACCACGCCAAATAGCTGATCGGCTCCAACACCAAATCAGACAGAAACACAAAAGAGATCAGCGCGCCGGGCGTCAGCTCTTCGCGCGTGATCAAATACACCCCGGCCGCCATGATGATGATTTTCGGCAAAAATTGCATCAGGTACTGTAGGGGCAGCAGCACAAACTCCATCACAAACGACTTTTGACTCGCTGTGACCGCCTCTTGTACGGCGCGGTCAAAACGCTTTTGCATTTCATCGCCCAAGAGGAGCGCTTTTGCGATCAGATGCCCCCCGAGCAGGTTGTTCGCGATCGCGACGGCCCGCCCGTCCGCGGCTCTCGCCCGCTGCGAGTATTTCGCGATCGGAATCCCCGTTCGGGACTGAAGGAAGACCAGCAACGGGATAATCGTAAAGCTGATAAGGCTCAGCTTCCAATTGACAAAAAAGCATACGACAAACGCGACGAGCATGAAGACAAAGCCCGGCAGCCGATTTGTCAAAATGGACGTCATTTGGCTGACGAATTGATTCAGGTCGATGTTCGCGCGCGAGACGAGGTCCCCGATCTTTTCACGTTCCAGCGTCTCGATGTCCGCGTTCGCAATGCGAAAAAAAGTGTGCTCAGACATCGTCCGGGCACACCGCCGCGCATAGTCGCCGCCGACATAATTGGCAAAATAGCTGAAAGGGAAAAGCAGGATTTGCGCCGCGACAAGGAGCAGCGCCGATCTTAGCAGCTGGTCCGGTTGACCGCCCGGCGCGCCGATCGCCAGACCGATCGAACCCAACGTATCTCCGATCAGCAGTCCGCGGGCGCTCAAAGCGACGGCTGTGAGCAGCTGCAGCGCCCCGCATAGGAGCAGACGGCGCCGATGCTCTTTGTTTACGTCAAGGAACCGCGAAACCATCGTATATACGTTTGAAGTCTTTGCTTCTTTTTTCATGACTGCCGGCCCCTTATAGAAATTCCACAAACTAACAACAGCTTATAGCGCTTTTTTGTAAATGTCAATCTAAATTCCACTTTTTTACTTTTGGTCAGTTTTCGGTCAGTTTTCCGAGTAACAGGCAGACCCTGTACAGCGGCACACACTGACGATTGACAGAATTGTAGGAGACGCCGCCCTCGGAGTCCCCTACAAAGGCCGTTGTCTCGAAGTCAATAGCGTATCCGTCAAATAATGTCTGAGTGTCTGATCTGTTACAAAATTACAGCGCGGCGGGGAAGAAGTGATTCCCGCCGCGCTGTAATTTCGGGCGGCGGCTCTGTGCCGCCCGTCGTTTTTATGTTCGCCCTATCAAATCATGTGCCATGCCGCGGTCAGATTCATCTTTAACCGTGAAAGACGATGATGATTTCCTCAGTGCTGCCGATCCACTCGATCTGGCAGCCGAGGTTCTCGGCGACAAAGCGCACCGGCACCATTGTCCGGTCGTTGATCGTCGTTGGCGCGACGTCGATTTGCTGGAGTTCGCCGTTCACGGCGATCTCTTTTTGATCCAGCGTCATCACAACGGTTTGATCGTTTGCGGCCAACGCAATTTGTTGCGTCGCATCGTCCCACTCAACCGTTCCGCCGACCGCCTCGACGATCGCCCGGATCGGAACGACCGTGCGCCCGTCCAAGAGCAGTGGCGTCGTGCCGCGGCCGGGGTCGATCTCCATGATTGTCTCGTCGACAAGCATTTTGTCGTCGCCGATCTTCATTAAAATGAAGTGGTTGCCTCGTGGCGCAATACCTGTCGTGACTGTCAGCTTCTCGCCATCCGGGCCGACAGCCTCGCTTGTGACCTCGCGCGTCTCACGATTTAACGACGCCTCCGCTTCAACGGCGCGAATCGAATAGGAATACTGCGTATCCGCTTCCACGTTGACGTCCACATATTTGCCGCCGGGGATCGGGAAGTCGCTGATGGAGATTCCCTCCGACTCCGCCGAAGCCGAGCGGTAAATGCGATACCCGAGTGCGTTGCCGCTCGGCGACCAGTCAAATTTTACGCCGACATCTGTTACTATTGCGCGCAGTACGATCCCATTCAACTCACCGGCGGTGATCGCGTCGTATTCATCGGGGGACGGGGAAGGCGACGGGACCGCAGAGGGGGACGCAACCGGTGAAGGAGACGGGGATGGCAGTTCCGGCGTAGGAGTCGGCGACGGGGAAGGCGACTCCGGCGAGGGCGACGGAGAAGGCGCCTCAGGTGTCGGCGTCGGCGAGGGCGACGGAGACGGAGACGGTGAGGGCGAGGGCATTATCAGAATGTCGCAATAGCGATATTCTGTCGACGTAATCTCGCTTGCGATAAAGTAGGGGCGTCCCTTCACAACATAGGCGGTTCCGTTCCCGCGATGGTACCCTGCCTGAACGGCCCCCGTACCGGTGCTGATATGACTGCCCGGCGAAAATCTTTGCGCCGCGTCGACCTCAGCCTTGGATGCGGTATCCGTATAGACAAATTCCCCGTAAGTCGAAGCCAAGCCGTATCCACTCCAATTTCTATTGACGCTGTAATCCCTGAAATTTCTATAGTTCGGGGACGCCGCCTCTTGCGTTTGATACACGACCAGATTGTAGCCGGTGACTACCTGTCGGCTTTCCGTCTGCCTGCTCGCGCTCGCGCCGGGGTTTGGCGCGGAGGGAGACCACGGAGACCACGGGCTCCACTGAACCCCATCGCCTCCTGGGGGCGGCGTGGTCGGGGGCGGTGATACCGGGGGTTGTGTTGAAATATTCACATTCCCGCTGTATATCCATTCCCCTGTGTTTTTCAGCCGAAACCACGTTTCACCGTCGTCCTTACCATTGGCGCTTTGGATGATATAGCATTTCTGATCAACCTCAAAGCGCGCGCCGGAGTTGACGCGATAGAGAACCGCGGCATCTTCCGCGTGCGCCCCTCTGATTGGGACATCGTTGTTAATCACGGTTGCGAATGTGTAGGAGAGAGCGGAAACCTCTAAAATATCCTGCCTCGACCTATTTATATCATCATAATTGTTTGCGTGCAGCACATATGACACGGCCTTTGATGAGCTGCGGTTGTACTTTACACCGGAAACAGCGCTCGAACTTCCGTTGGAGTCGTACAGATAAATCGTACTGCCGTTCTTGCTTAAAAAAATGCCATAGTGACCGCTGAAAACGACCATATCGCCGAGCTTGGCCTGATCAATACCTATTTTAGTTGCGCCGGACGGAACATTCCCACTATACGCGCTCGTTGTGTCCGCGACGCCGAACAGATACCAAAAGGCATATTTTGCGAATGAGACACAAGTCCAACCGTTATTAATACCTTTAAGGTCAGAATACCCGAGTTTGTCTTTCATGACGAGCGATAACTTACAATTATCACAACCATCGTATTGACCATGCGTACATGCTTTGCCGTTGACGGTAAAAAAGGAACCGTCGGGAAACAGCTGCTTTAGCTGATCGATTCGGGCTTGTACATTTCCGCTTGCCGCCGTAGGCTCAGCCCAAGAAATGGGCGTGACAGCCGCGAGCAGTGAGAACAGCATCGCTGCGATCAGCGCGAAAGCAGTCGATCGCCTGATGTTACTGCTCTTTATTTCTTTTCTTGTTTTGTCGTTTCGCATGATTTTGCGCTCCTTTATTGTTGTATTGTGGAAAAGACAATGATTATTTCCTGTGTGCTGCCGATCCAGTCAATCTCACAGCCAAGGTTCTCCGCGACGAAG